>CAMNPA010000016.1 GCA_946547205.1 uncultured Selenomonadales bacterium
GCGTCGGAATTTTTTTGCCCGATATTTTTTTGTTTAGCCATTAGAATTCCCTTTCGTTAGAATTGGAAGTAAATGAACGGATTGTAGCTGTCACCGGCGAGGGCATCGACTGCGAGCACGAAGAGAATCAGCGGAATCAGCACTTCGCCAATCGAATAGACGATCGAACAGAGCGTACTGGTTTCTGATTTTTCTCTGAGACGTTCGCGCAGAATTTTGAAAATCGGCGTGGCGGCGAGCATTCCGAAAATCAGCAGGTAAATATTATTTTTGAAGAGCAGTTCCGTACCGAGGTCAGTCAATGCGTTGCCGTTCATCATGAAAAGTCCTTTGAACGCGATAATCATCAAGCTTAGGTCAGTGAATTGGAAAATCGTCAGCCCGAAAATTGAGACTAACGTTATGCCGAAAACTTTCACGACGGCGGGCAACCACGACAATTTATCGCGGACGATGAATTTTTGAATCACAAGCATAAATCCCCAATAAAGTCCCCAGAGAACGTAATTCCAACCTGCGCCGTGCCAAAGACCCGTCAAAAACCACACGACGAATAAATTTCGCAGCTGCATTAAAACTGAACAACGACTGCCGCCTAACGGGAAGTAGAGATAATCGCGGAAAAATGTACAAAGTGAAATATGCCAACGCCGCCAAAGTTCGCTGACTGATTGAGAAATATACGGGTAGTTGAAATTTTCTTTGTAGTGCAGACCGCAAATCAGACCCATGCCGATTGCCATATCTGAATAGCCGCTGAAGTCGAAGTAGTTGCGCAGATACAAGGCGAAGAGTCCCAGAAAAATTCCTGCGGCGGAAGTTTCCGTCAACGTGTCGGCACCAACGCTAAGCAATTTATCGGCAATGAGCGAGCAACTGTTGGCAATGACGGCTTTTTTCATTAGCCCCGTGCAAAATCGTCGTACACCTTCGCCGGCGTCGCTGACGGTCATTTTGCGTTCGTCCAAATCTTTTTGCACGTCTTTATAGCGGACAATCGGTCCGGCAATGCATTGATGAAATAAACAGGCATAAAGCAGCAGTCGCCAATAACTTCTCTGCGCGGCAATTTCAGCGCGATAAACGTCGACGACATAAGAAATTAATTGGAACGTGTAGAAAGAAATTCCGACGGGCAAGACAATTTGCGGGATGGTCAAATCTTCGCCGGTGATATAAGCCGCAGTCTCGACAGCAAAGCCCGCGTATTTGAAGACGCCCAAAATCGCCAGACATAAAAAAATCGTAATGGTGAGCGGAATTTTTTTAGACTTGCCGTTGAGCTCGGCTTCTTCAATGCAGACCGCGCCGACCTTGCAAATGTAAACCATCAGCAACATCAAGAGCGTACAACGAAGTCCCGTCCACGTGTAAAAAATCAGCGAGCAGATAAGCATCGCGACGTTTTTCCATTTTGACGTTGGAATAATTATTTGCGACAAGAGATTTATCGTTAGAAAGACGAATACGAAAAACAAGCTGGCAAAGACCATGTGAGCTCCTCAATTTTTATCGACAGTAATTGATTCGGCGGCGATTATGATACATTTTACTTATTTGCCTGTCAACTTTATTCAGGTAAAATTTTCGCGAATGGACAGGATTTTTCGACTGCGCAACGAAAAACTTTGGCATTATGTACAGATATAAATTTGACGACGAAACCGGCGGAATTTTATTGACGGACACGGAAGAGCAGCTGTCGAAAGAGCCGCGCCCGATTTTCGCCGAGGAAATGAATATTTTGGGCTTTGATCGTCGCTGGAAGTATCAAAATCAAAATGACGTGCCGTATCTTTGGGCGGAGTCTGGAAATTACTTTTATCGCGGGCAGAAAATTGCGGTGCTCAAAGGCGGTGCGCTGTATGAACGTCCGCAGATTGAATTCGTTGATGACTCGTTGAAAACTCTGCAGCCAATCGATTTGAAGGCAATGACTGAAAAAAATCAGGAGCTTTTGGAGAATTTGCGGCAAGCGACAATCAAGCGCATTTACAATTATTGGCGACGCAAGCAGAAAAATTTGGATTGTTTTCATGTGGCGTTCAGCGGCGGCAAAGATTCGGTCGTGTTGTTGGATTTGGTCAAGCACGCGTTGCCGAAGTCGGCATTTATCGTAGTTTTCGGCGATACGCACATGGAATTTCCCGACACGTATAAAATCATCGACGCGGTGGAAAAACAGTGTCGCGCGGAAAATATTGAGTTTTATCGAGCTGAATCGGAGCTTTTACCTGCAGACACGTGGGAACTTTTCGGGCCGCCGTCGAAAACTTTGCGTTGGTGTTGCAGTGTTCATAAAGCCGCGCCGCAGACTTTAAAGCTTCGCGAAATTTTGGGCAAGCCGAATTTTATCGGAGCGGATTTTGTCGGCGTGCGAGCGCAAGAAAGTTTACGTCGTGCGGAATATGATGTTGAGAATGTCGGCAGGAAACAGCGCGGGCAATATTCGCACAATTCGATTTTGGAATGGAGCTCGGCTGAAATTTGGCTGTACATTTTCGCGCACGACTTGCCGATAAATGCTGCGTACAAAAAAGGCAATTCACGTGCAGGCTGTCTGCTTTGTCCGATGAGCACCGGCAGAGCGAATTTTTTTCGCAGGAACGCCTATTCGCGCGAAGTCGAAAAATTTATTGACCACATCCGCGAGAACGTCACTGACAGCGAAGAATCGTACATCACGAACGGCGGCTGGTTGAATCGGCGCAACGGTCGCGATTTGGAAAAACCGCTGGACAATTACAAAGAGCAAATCATCGAAGACTATCTTTATATCACCGTCACGAATCCGAAAAGCAATTGGCGCGAATGGATTAAAACTGTAAACGAGTTTGATTTTCCTTACGAGGTCGAGGAGCTTGCCGATAAGATTGTCGCGAAAGTTCGAGCCGTCCACAATAACACGCTTGCCATGAAAATTTTCAAGTCGATTTTTCACAAGTCGGCGACGTGCATCGGCTGCAGAGTTTGCGAATCGAATTGTCAACGCGGCGCAATTTCTTTCAACGACGGGCTTTACATTGACGGAGAAAAATGCGTTCACTGTCTGCAATGCCATGACCTTGCGGCAGGCTGTCTGGTTTTTGATTCTCGTAAATTGCCTGACGAAGGAGGCAACAGAAATTTGAAAAACAAGAGCTTGAACACTTTTGCAGACCACGCGCCGAAATCTGAATGGATTCGGGATTTTTTCGCCAATCCGCAAGCATTTTTGGAGAAAAATCCGCTCGGCATTATGCAAATTGCGAAGTTCAGACGTTTTCTTTATGACGCGGAACTTGTCGACAGGAAAAGCAAATTGCCGACTGAATTCGCCGGACTGGTCAAAAAAATCGGTTGGAATACGTCGACGGCTTTAGGCTTGATTCTCGTCAATCTCGTTTACAACAATCCGCAAATGCGCTGGTACGTTGAAAATTTGCGCGTCGGTGAAGGAATTGCCCGCGAAATCGTCGAAGAAAAATTGCGAGCCGTCGGAGTGTCCGTCAAAGATTCAAAATCCATCGTCAAAGCTTTCAGGCGACTTTGCGAGACTCAACTCGGAACGGAATTAAATTTCGGGACGGTCACTATTGAAAATCGCAAGCACATTTTGAGACGTTTGCAAGTAAAAATTGACGATGGACGCGTGATTTTGTATGCATTTTACAAATTCGCGGAAGTTGCCGGCGGTTGGTATCAGTTCAATTTAACGCGCTTGATAAAGGATTCAAATTCGGCGGGCGTCAGTCCGACAAAAATTTTCGGCATTGAGTATGAGGACATGCAACAATTTCTGAACGGCTTATCGGCGAATTATCCCGAATACATCAGCGCGACGTTTACGCATGATTTGGAAAAAATTTCTCTGGTATCTGAAAAGAATTCGCAGGACGTTTTGAATTTATTCGACCTTTGAGAAGGTGACGGCGTGGCATACGAAGCAAGCAAGTACAATGAATATTTCGTGATAGACGAAGGCTATTATCCCGAAATAAACGAGAGTTCCATTAAAGACCCGAAAAATAAATGGCAGAGCACTTTTCCGCACACGGCAGTTGTCTCGCTGTTGAAATCGGTTGAGCGTGCGTTGTCGCGTGCTGACAAGAAAAGCATTTGGATTGAAGGTTCTTACGGCACGGGCAAATCTCGGATCGTGTGGATGTTGCAAAATCTTTTGACGTGCTCGGAAAGTGACTTCGACGCCTATTTTGATGAGTACGACAATTTGCGCGGCGAAATTGATTTGCGCGAACGGCTCCGCACGATTCGCAACGGAAAAATCGTCACGGCTACTCGTTACGCGACCGGCGATATTACTTCGACGCAAAAGCTTATCTTCGCCGTGTTCGAGAGTTTGACTGCCGCGCTCAAAAAAGGCGGTTACAACTTCGACGGCGCGAAGACTTTACGCGGGAAAATAGCTGCTTGGCTTGAATCTGACACGGCGAATTTGGAAATGTTCCGCGCGAAAATTAAAAAGCCGGAATATCGGATGTCGGCGACTTTGGCGAATCGGACTGCGGAAGAAATTATCGACCGGTTGAAAAATCCTCAAGCGGAAGTTGCGCAACTCGTCGAAGAAATTTTGCGGCTCGGCGAACGTGAAGGAATTCGCGCGTTCAACATCAACATGAGCGACCTTATCGACTGGATTACGGAAGTTATCGCGGAAAATAATCTGAAGGCTATCGTATTATTCTGGGACGAGTTCTCCAAATTTTTTGGGAACAATCGGAACAATCTCGACGAATTTCAGCGGCTGGCGGAGCTGACGAATATCGCGCCGTTTTATCTGATAATTGCCACGCACGAAGCGGAAAGTCTCGTTGGCGTCGGCGACCAGGCATTCAAAACGCTTTTCGACAGATTCAACGACAAAGAAATCAAAATGCCCGACAACATTGCGTTGGAACTTATCGGGCACGCGCTCAAATTGAAAGACTTCGCTCAAAATGATTGGGAACAAATTTCTGCCGCGCTTAGGGAACGGACAGCACCTGCTCGAAAAGCCGTGATGAAGTTCGCGAAAATTAACGATGAAAAAATTCTGACCGATATTTTGCCGATTCACCCGATAGCCGCAGTTCTTTTGAAAAATCTTGCCGTTTACTTTGCGTCGAATCAGCGGAGCATTTTCAATTTCATAAAGAACACCGACCCGAATGTTAAAGCGTTCCAAGATTTTATCGCGACGAAAAGTCCCGATGACGGCGATTTGCTCACGGTGGATTATCTTTGGAATTTTTTTTATGAGAGCGGCGTTGACGAACACGGCAACAACGTCGGGCGCATGAATTTGAAGTTGTCGATTCGCACGATTCTCGATTCTTACGCGCTCAATCAAGAGAGTTTGGATTTTGAGGAGCAAATAGTTTTCAAGACGATATTGCTGTTTCAAGCGATAGATCAAGTGTCGCGCGGGCACGTTGAAATTTTCCGACCGACTGAAGAAAATCTGGAGCTTGCGTTTACGGGCGTGGCAGATATGGAAAACGGTCGTGCGGTCAGCATTGCGAATAGATTGGTGCGGAAAGAAATTTTGTTCAAAAAGCCCGGCAAGCCCGAAATGTTTGCGGCGATGGCGATTAGCGGCGACATAGCGGAAATTGAGGAGCAGAAAAAAATTATTGCCGACAATGTGCGCACCGCCGACCTTGTTTACGCGTCAAAGCTCGTCGATGAAATACCGTTGACGATGGCGCAAAAATCTCGATTTGTTCTGAACGCCGTCACTGCCGACAATTTCAAACTGACGCTAAGCAGACTTCTTGAAAAAACGGGCGGTTACAAAATTCAAGTCGCCGTAATTTTCGCGCGCAATGATGACGACAAAAATAAAATTTACAATCTCATGAGCGACGCGGTTCGCAACGAAAACTATCAGAAGATTGCTTTTGTTGATGCGTCGTCGAATACGATAAGCAGTGATATTTTTAATCGGTGGCTCGATCATTCTGCCAATGAAAAATATTGGCGCGGCAAGGATAATGATTATGCGAACCAGTCGAAAGTCAAAGCGGAAGATTGTTTGCGTGAGTGGCGCGATTCATTTGTCAACGGCTCCTTTGTCTACTATCCTGCGCAAAAAAATTTCGGCGAGAAGCGCAAGGGAATTTCCTGCCAAAGAATCACGGCGATTATTGACGAGCTGAAAGACAACGTGCGCCGATTGTATCCGTATTCTTTTGACGACGCGGGAATTGTCGAAACGCTCTTTCAAGCAACGAATCTTAAAAAAATGCCGGAAGCGGGTGTCAAGCAGGAAGAATTTTCCATGCTCAAGACGAATCAGATAAAAATTATTTTGGGCGACCTGTGGCAGATGTCCGCCAAATATTGGGAAGTCTATCCTAAATTGAACATTTCGCGGTTGAAGATTGAACTTGACGGGCTGATTGCAAAAGTCGTTGAACGAGACGCGCGAATTTCGTTCGACAAAATTTTTGAGTTCCTGCTTGAACGCGGATTCATGCCGCTGAACATTTACGCGTTCCTGACAGGTTTTCTGCTCAAAGAATATGCGGCGGAGCCTTACCGATTCAGCGCGGGCATTGACGGCACTCAAGGCGGCGCGATGACTTCGGCGAAATTGGCGGAATGTATCGGCGAGAGTATCAAACAAGTCGTCACGTCGACAAAAAATTATCGCCCGAAATTTTTGGAGATCATGTCGCAAAATCAGCGGCAATTCATGGAATTCGTGACAAAAGTTTTTAACGTGTCGGAAAATATTTCTGTGGAGCAGACGGCGCAAAAACTTCGGACGAAACTCAACAAGCTGGGCTATCCGCTGTGGTGTTATGTTGACGCGGTGCAGAGCAAGTACAAGGATTTTTTGCATTCGTTGGCGGGAATTGCACATTCAAAAGAGATGGTAAACGTGTCGCCGTTAGCGGAACGTGCCGGGCAATTTTTGTTGGAAAATCCTGCGGCGGGGCACGATTTGAAAAATTTTTTCACGATTGACAAGGGACGCGAGATTTTTACGGACTTTCTTAAAAATTTCGAGGACGGCATAATTTTTCAGTTGGCGCAGAAAATCGGGATTGATAACGTTGTTGCCGAATGTCGCAAGCGCGTGACTGATGGCGACGGAATTTGGTTGCGCGACAAGGAGACTGCCGAAGAAGATTTGCTCAACTTGATTGTTGACTACAAAATTGTCGCGGAGAGTCAAAATTTCGGTATCGGCGGCAAATCGCTCAAGGAGTGTTCAAAAAATTGGGTGGACTATTGCCGATTCAACCTGCGAATTCCTGCCGACGTGTTTAGCGATTATTATCCCGCGCTGAAAAATTTTTTTGCGACGTTGAAGGAGCTGTTCGAGCGTGGAGAGATTCCGCAGAGCAAACGGAAAATTTTTTTGGATCAGCTTGCCGACAATGCCGAGTTAATTCGCGACGCATTGAATCAGCCGTTTAAGATTTTGCGCGAGAAATATTCTTACCGGCTCAAAGATTTGACCGACGAAGAGCTTAAGAAAATTTACGGCGAGTTATCGGGCAATTCGTTCACGGATTTACCCGGCAGATATAATCAGCACGTCAGCGAGCTTGCGAACGCGATAAAGAGTAAGCAGCTGAAGAATGAACTTTTGACGCTGTGGCAGTCGATTGCCGGGAAAGATTCGCCGCGTGAATGGTCGAAAATTCATCGCACGCCGATTTTGATAATGGTGCCTGCGTCGGAGCAAGACACCGCCAAAAAAGTTTTCGATACCGTGATGAACGATTCGCCCGATGAAAAAGCCGTTCAATTCGCGATTGATTATCTTAAGAAGCGTCCGTCGTATTTTGAGGATTTGAACGACAAGCAATGGATTGAAGAAAATTTTAGTCGGAAGATTGTCGGCTCGGATCATGTTGTGTTGGATAACAATAACGAGGTGCGCAAAGAGTTGGAGCTTAAATTATCGCGCGACGCTTATAGCTGGTATCCGAACATGAAGCTGCAGGCGATTGTTAAAAATCTGACAAAGGCAAAATATTTCAGCAGCGGCTTTTACAGTAAAGTTGTGCGGCTGGTAATGCGCATGACTGACAGCGACGCGAAAAAACTTTTGATTGAGCTGGTGGACAAAGACTACGAGGTCGGCTTGAAAATTTTGAAGGAGTCATGAGCGTGGAAAGTTTGAGCATTGAAACTGCCGTAAAAAAAATTCAACTTTATTTGAGACGGGACGATATGCGCCCGTATTTTGTTATTGCGGACAGTGCGACGGAGTGCGCGGAGCTGAAGAAAATTTTCAGCGACTTTGAGCAGATATACATTTCGGATTTTTGCAAGAACGATTCACCGCTTGATACGGACTTGCTTGTTGAGAAGTTGAGAATTACGGCGGGCAACGCGATTTGCTTTGGCTTAGGCGAATACGTTTATTTCACCGGGCAGGAAAATATTTTGCGTTCGTTGCAGGACAAAACTTTTGGTCGCAGAGTGATTTTCGTCTGTCGAGGTGTCGCGAATGAGCTTGAACGACTTGCGGACGAGGACGGCAAATTTCGTGCGAATCATCTGTGCAAAATTGCGGGCGATGAAAATTTTTCCGTCGTGAAATACAATCCCGCGATAAATTTTGAGACCGATGCGCAAGATTTTTCGGAGCTGTTGCGGCTGATGGAACGAGAGCAACGGACTTCGCTGACGGTGAAAAGTTATTTGCCGCTGGTGAATGTGCGTGAGATAAATTCTTTTCATGACGCGATAAAAAATCTGGAGCCGAATTTTTCGACGTCGGCTGATGCGCTCAACGATGAGCAATGGCGAGAATATTTTTTCGACGACAAATGCGACGACTATTCGCCTGAACATTGGCGCACGTTCGCGGCGAGTTTCAAGGGCAAAATTTCGGTCGAGTATCTTCAGCACGTTGCGGAACGTTCGGCGAATTATGAAGAGTATCGGAAAAATTTATTCTTTGCGTTGCTTGACGTTGACGACGAAAAAATTTTTTGGCAGTTTTATTCGCAGCGGAAAAAAATTTTGCGCGGAATATCGTCGCCGTATCTTGATGAATATTTGGAGCAGCTGTCGGAGTTACCGCCTGATTTGAACGTGATTCGCTATTTGACGGACAACACACTTGCGGAGCGGCAGGCGATGATTCGGGCGGTGCAGGGCAAGGAAAAAGTTCCGGCGATTTTGCGGCAGAATTATTCGGCGATGAATGATTACTTGACGGACTACGATTTTGGCGACGCGGCCATCACGAAATATTTTCGGCGGTACAAGCAGATTAAGCTTTGCAACGTGGATGACGCTGATTTTCTTGCGCAAGTCGAAGAGTTTGCTCGGACGCGCCCCTATAACAAATTCGAGACACGGCGGGCGATTTTGGACAGGCTCGGCACTGATTCTAAGCTGTATTGGCTGGATGCGCTCGGCGTGGAATTTTTGAGTTGTATTGCATTGCTCGCGTCACATGCGCAGTTGACGACTAAAATTATGGTAGCACGCGCAGAAATGCCTACATTGACCACGCAGAACAAAGATTTTTTTGACGACTGGAGCGGAAAAAAATTTCCCAAAAATCAACGCCTTGACGATTTGAAACATGCGCCCGAAACTTTTGCAGCCGGCAAATGTTCCGCGCCGCTTTACATCTGCGACGAGCTGGAAATTATCGCTGCGGTGATTGACGAGATAAAAAATACTTTGACGCAACGGAAGGCTAAAAAAGTTGTGTTGACTTCGGATCACGGAGCGAGTCGGCTTGCGGTGATGTACGGTCGCGGCAGACGTTACAAAGTTCGTTGCAAAGGCGAACATTCCGGGCGTTGTTGCCCGACGAGCGAGATTGACGACAAGCCCGAATGTGCGACGGAAGAGAACGGCTATTGGGTTTTGGCGAATTACGACAGATTTGCGGGCGGACGGATGAGTTCGGTTGAAGTTCACGGCGGCGCGACGTTGGAAGAAATTTTGGTGCCCGTGGTTGAATTTACATTGGCAGGCGCGACTGTCAGTAAAAATTCTCCGCCAAAAAAAATTCCCGGTCCGACAAAAAAAAATTCACGATGGCTTTGACTTTTTCAAATAACGGGAGCAAAAGATGGAAAGCAAGTTAAAAAATTTTTTTGCCGACATGGTCGTCTACAAAGACATGAAGCACAACAATTTTTTTTCCGCGCTAAGTTTGCCGTCATTTATGCGGGATTGGCTTTTGACGCGGCATGAAGACGAGGACGGGAAATTTGACGCGGCAGAAATTTCGGAATTTGTTCGGCGATTCATACCGAGAAAAGACGGTTGGAAGACGATAAAAAGCCGAATTGTTATGGACAGCGAACACGTGCGATTGTTGGCGAAAATTTCGATTGATATTGACGTGGCGACAGGAGCTGCATCGTTTTCGTTGCCGGATTTTGGGCTGCAGTCCAAGGAGACGATGATTGACGACGTAACCTGGTCGCGGTACAAAAATGGGCTTGTCAACGGGCGCGAAGTTTGGGGCATGATAGAGCTTGGTTATCGTCCGCCGGATAATGAGGCGCGTCCGAAAATTCCCGGCAAGATTCGGCTGCTGAAGTTCCAAAATTTTTGTCCGTATACAATCGATTTGGATTTTTACAAGGACGCGCGGAAAAATTTTTCGTTCGATGAGTGGCTGCAAATTCTTTTGGGCGCGATGGATTACAACGCGGCGGGCTACGTTTGCGAAGAAGAGAAATTGACGATGCTCACTCGATTGTTGCCGTTTGTTGAGAAGCGATTGAATTTGATTGAGCTTGCACCGAAAGGCACGGGCAAATCTTACGTTTTCGGGCGGATTAGTCGATTCGGCTGGCTCTCAAGCGGCGGGATAATGAGTCGTGCGAAAATGTTCTACGACATGCAGAAACATCAGGAAGGGATTATCGCCTACAATGACTTCGTGACGCTTGACGAGGTGCAAACGATTTCTTTCAAGGACACTGACGAAATGCGCGCGGCGTTGAAAGGATTTTTGGAGAGCGGCGTTTACACGGTCGGCAACCACTCGAACACGGC
>CAMNPA010000017.1 GCA_946547205.1 uncultured Selenomonadales bacterium
ACACTGCCCAATCCGGTGTCGTCGTCGTATAATTTGCCATGCGCTCAACTCCTTTGCTTATCATTTTGCCGATAAGTATAAGTTACGGCGCGGTTAATTGCAACTTGAAAGGTTTATGGAAAAATTTTTGCTTGAAAAAAATTTTCGACTGTGTTATATTCTGCGCGGTTTAAGATTTAGGCAACAGGAGCCCGACATTTTGAGGAAACACGGCCACTCAAGTTTGAAAGTCTCCTAAGCCGAAATCAAAAGCCACAAAAGCATTCATCAATTAATTTTATCGGCGGTTTGAAGTTGCGGCGACGGGAGCCCGACATTTTGAGGAAACACGGCCACTCAAGCTTGAAAGTCTCCTGCACCAATGCCCAGAACCACCAAGGCATTTATCGGTTAATTTATCGGAGGTTTTCAAAATGAAAAAGTCAGTAGTAGCAGCTCTTGCGGCGGCAGCTATCATGGGAACAGGTGCAACGTCATTCGCGGCGGCTAATCCGTTCAGCGACGTTCCGGCAGGTCACTGGGCTTATCAAGCAATTTCGTCCCTTGCACAGGATGGCGTTGTCGAAGGTTACGGCGACGGTACCTATCGCGGTGACCGCACCATCACTCGTTACGAAATGGCGCAAATGATCGCCAAAGCTCTTGCTCGCACCGATGAGTATTTCGACAGAGAAGCCAAACAGTACGAGAATCGCGGCACCAGCAGCACCACTACCAGCGGCATCTATTCCGGCGGCAAAGTCGATTCCAGAGTTGTCAGAAATTATCACGTGACCAAAGCCGATCTCGATCGTCTCGTCGAAGAATTCCGTCCCGAACTTGAGCAACTCGGCGTTCTCGAAAAACGCGTCGACGAAATGTGGAAGTTCAGCGATCAAGTCAAGTGGGCAGGCGAAATGCGTTACCGCTACTGGAACGAGAAAACCGACGTTAAAGGCGGCGGCGATGTAAAAACCACCAAAAACCGCATTGAGCTCCGTTTCGCTCCCACCGTTGAAGTCAATAAGCATTGGTCTTTGAGAGCTCGTTTTGATGCACGCGTCAACATGGCGACAGACGACGGCGACAGCGATACCAACTTCAAACTCAAAAGAGCGTATGCGGCGGGCGATTACGGCAAACTCAAACTCAACATTGGTAGAATGGACTTCTACACCAACGTTGACGACGGTCTCGTAATGGATGACTTCTTCAGCGGCGCGCAAATCGTTTACGGCGACAAATTCAAAGTTGCGTTGATGGCAGGTCGTTGGAGCGGCACGAGCAAAACTTTGGGCGGCAACGATCCCGCTAACTATCAAGGCGGCGAAATTTCCTACGACAACGACAAACTCTATATCGGCGCAGGTTACCATCACTTCAGCAGCGAATATTTCCGTGCTCTTCACGCGGCGGACGCCAAAGCTTACAAGGATACCAAAAGTGCTAACGTTTGGACTGTCGGCGCACGTTACAACTTCGGCAGCTCCGTAAATCTTCGCGGCGCATATGCCTCGAACACCAAAGCCAAAGAGTACAAACGCTCTTGGACAGCCGGTCTCGCTTACAAAGGCGCGGACAAATCTAAAGCCGGTACATGGGGCATTTCCGCCGATTACCGCTACGTCAGCGATTACGTCAGCTTGGCACCGACTTACGATACCTGGTTCTCCACGACGCACAAGAAAGGCGTTGAAGTCGGTCTCGATTGGGCTCCAATGAAAAACACTTACGCCAAACTCGGCTATTTCTGGGGCAAAGAACTCGGCACCAAGGAAGACACCAAGACTTTCTTCGGACGTTTCAGCTGGTTCTTCTAAGAAAATCCCGGGCACAGCTCGATTAATATAAAAGTTCCAAATTCAAGCACCCGTAGCTCAGTTGGATAGAGCAACGGCCTTCTAAGCCGTGGGTCGCGTGTTCGAGTCACGCCGGGCGCACCATATGAAATCAACAAAGTCTCGTCAATCGACGGGGCTTTTTCCGTTTTGTGGGGCATTAACAGAAAAAATCTATGTACAAGACGGACGAACGGACGAGCTTCAGCCGGAAGATTCACGAAAGGAAATATCGCGCCTACGTCGAAGTTTCCAAAAAATTTTATACGGAAAGGAAATTCGCAACGAGCAATTCCGATGAAATTTCTCGCCGCATGGAAAATTTTTCCGACGCGATGACTGTAATTTTCTCGACGTATCAATCGCTTGATAAAGTTTCAGCCGCGCTGATTGATTTCGACTTAATTATTTGCGACGAGGCGCACAGAACGACAGGTTACGGAAAAGACGCCACCGCTTTTACTCAAGTTCATGATGAAAATTTTATTCGCGGCAAGAAACGTTTGTACATGACTGCAACGCCCCGACTTTACACTTCCGAAGCAAAGAAAAAAGCCGCCGACAACGATTTAATACTTTGGAGTATGGACGACGCAGAAATTTACGGCGAGGAATTTTTCCATATAAGTTTCGGCGAGGCTGTCGAAAAAAAATTTGCTCTCCGACTACAAAGTTTTGATTTTAACCGTCAATCAGCCGTTCGAAGTCGGCGACAAAAAAATTTCTACCGACGACAAGGAAAAAGTCACCGGCTGTATCAACGCTCTGCAGAAAAAATTGACTGACATTGAAGTTCTCGGCGACCCAAGCCCCATGAAAACCGCTGTTGGCTTTTGTTCACGCATTAAGGATTCTGAGCGTATCGCGGAAGAATTTAAATCGCAAGGAATTTCTGCTGTGCACGTCGACGGCAAAATGAGCGGCGATTTTCGCAGTAAACAACTCGCTTGGCTGAAAGAAACGCCCGATAACGATTGCAGAATCATTACAAATGCCCGCTGCCTGTCCGAAGGCGTCGACGTTCCAAGTCTCGACGCGATTTTATTCCTGTCAAGCAAACGTTCGCAAGTTGAAATTGTTCAAGCAGTCGGGCGCGTCATGCGCAAGGCTCCTGATAAAAAATACGGCTACATTATTATTCCCGTCGTCGTGCCGCTCGATAAAAGCCCCGAAGAAGCTCTTGCTACAGGCGAATTCGATATTGTCTGGAAAATTCTAAACGCCCTGCGCGCTCACGATAGACGTATGGATATTTTTATCGAGGAAATTAAACTTCACAGCGACACGGGCGGCAGTAAAAATCCCGGCGATAAAATTATCGTAGAAGGTGACGACTAAATCGCTCTCCAAACACTTTTGCACTTCGACGAACTCAAAAATTAATTTATGCCCGCATGGTTGAACGCGTCGGCAATCGTCGTTATTGGGAGCAATGGGCAAAAGACATCGCGCAAATCGCCGCTCGTCACATCAAACGCATTAAAGAACTCGTCGCCACTGATTCGGAAGTCCGAAAAGCCTTCAAGAAAATTTAAATACGCTCGTCTCAACCGAAACCGCCGTTAAAATGTTGGCTCATCATTTAATCGTGCGCCCGGTCTTTGAAGCTCTCTTTGAAAATTATTCCTTCGTCAAGAATAATCCGGTTTCGCAGTCACTGGAACAAATTTTAACCGTCCTCGACACCAAAGACACCGCCGAAGACAGGCAGAAAATTATCATTGAACTCTACGATAAATTCTTCAAAACCGCGTTGCCAATGACTGTTGAGCGTTTAGGAATCGTTTATACGCCCGTCGAAGTCGTAGATTTTATTTTGCGCTCCGTTGACGAAGTGCTTTACAAAAATTTCGGGCGACGGCTCTCCGATAAAAATGTTCACGTCCTCGATCCGTTTGCTGGCACAGGGACTTTCATCGTGCGCTTGATTCAGAGCAATTTGATTCACGCCTTCCACGACGCCGCGCAGATTGAGGATTATCAGCAGTTCGCAGGAATTTGTTTAACTGACACTTTTCAAGCCGCCGTGTAGCCGTCGACGCCGTTGTGCGAGTGGTAAATTTCTTAGATTTGAGCGAGTATGTGTGTTTTTTTCAACTGGTAATTGGAACAGACACTGCATTTTTCGAGTAACCAGCGTAGTCCAAATGCCTCTTGATTTGCCAAGATGAATTGATAGATCTCTACTTTATTTCCTTTGCAAAGAATGCCGCTGCCTTTTTTAGGAACGCATTTTCCTTTTCGAGTTCTTGAAATTGCTTTTTCAGATGATAAATCTCATAGTCTCCAAATCATTTTGAGTTGAGGGATTTAGTTGCCATTCTTTGCTGAGTCACGACATCATTTGGAAATACTCGCTTTGGAAACCCCGTATTCTTCGACGAGACTTTTATAGGTGCGCGCCCTTCTTGGATGTGAAGGTGTACTATTTTCTCGCGAAATTCTTCGTGGTAAATCTGTGGCATTTTTTCTTCTCCTTTCATTTAGCCACTTCCGTTACAATTTTACTTTACCACAATGGAAACACAGTCGCATATCTGTTGAGAAAATTGTAATTCATGACGGCATTACTTGCATTGGTGAAGGTACATTCAAAAACTATGACAGCTTAAAGAGTGTGACAATCCCTAACAGCGTTACTTCTATCGGTTATAATGCTTTTTAGTCGGTGCAAAAGCTTAGAGGCGATTATATTGCCCACGAATCTCACGGCAATAAATGACGAATTATTTTATAGATGCGAGAGTTTAACGAGTGTGCCTATTCCTGATAGTGTTACTGAGATTAATTGGAATTCTTTCAGATGGTGTAAGAGTCTAATCGAAATAAAAATTCCCGAAAGGGTCTGTCATGTCGATAAGTGGGCTTTCAGCGAGTGTAAAAGCCTGAAAAAAATTTATTACAGGTTAGGCTCCGGACTTGTAAAAAATTTGAGAGTCGGAAATAACGCTGAAATAATTCCTTATAAAAGAGAGCAATTCGTTGAAACGCTGTCCGAAGATACATCAACTGAAGATAATGTATGGCGAGAGGCAAAAAACATACAGTGGCTAATCTCAAAAGATACGCTCACCATAAACGGCACGGGTTATATGGATAAGCGTTTATATTATGAGGGTGAAAGAGGATATCCTTGGCGGCACAGTGATTTACTCAAAAAAGTTATCGTCGAAGAGGGCATTACTTCCATCAGTTGCGGAGCATTTGAATTTTGTAAGACGTTCGACAAAGTTGGCGACAGAAAAATTTGAACAAAAAAAAATCCCGCGACTAAGTGTCGTGGGATTTTTTTTTATCAATCTTCAATCAATGTAAGTCTGTAACGTCTCCAAATATCTCTTGCAGGTTTCATTCTGGCGAGTTCTTCATCTGTAAGCGGCGGAATATCGCTGTAATCAATGTCTTCGTCGCTCATCTCTGCCAATTTTGCAAGTTCTGCCTTCTGTTCAGGCGTCAATTCCGGTTTTTGTCCCTTAATCAGGAAGAAACTGCCCATAATAATCATTCCTTTCCTTTTTGTTCGCACGTCGAGCAAAAATTATGCGATTTACTTCGCCGCGTTCAATATAAATGACTACCAAGATATTTTCAACCTTGCCGAATCGAAAAATTTTTAGTCGCGACGAGTTTTAGCCGAAATATTTACGGGAAAAAATTTTTGATAACGGAGGTGCCGCGATGAAAAAAATTTTGCTCGCCGTGACGATTTTACTGTGCATGACCTGCGCGGGCTGTTTGGAAGGCGAATCGAATCTGATTATCACCGACAGCGGCGAAGTTTACATGCGCAACAGATTAATCGGCGTGCCGTTAATCGCTGAATACGTCGAATCGTTCCGCAAAAGTTACGAGAACAATCCAAACGCCGAAATTTCTCCTGTCGCCGAAAACAACATGAGCGGCTACGAAATTCGCGTGCACTATCCGAGCATTGAAACTTTCGCGGCGGAAGGAAATGGATTTTATACGACGCACGACAAATGCAAGGGCATTCAACGGCGCAAAAGCTGGTTCTTCGACGCGTACAACTTCGATTTGATGATGACCGGCGACAAAAAATTTTCTCCGAGTGAAGCCGCCGCCATTCAAAGCATGTTGTCGCAGGTCTCGTTTAATCTCGTGATTGAATTGCCTTACGCCGCCGATAAACACAACGCCGACAAATTCGACGCCGAAAACAAAATCTTGACGTGGCAACTTGCGCCCGTTATTATCGGCAGTACCGCTGATAAACACATGCGCGCGCAATTCAAAATCTGGCACCGTGACAAAATCGCGCTGACAATTCTCGTCGGCGTGCTGTTGATTGCGGCGACAATTTTTTTCCACGTCAAAGCCCGTGCCGAAGAATCGGAGAGCATCGCAAAGGATTTGAATTTCAAACGCAACGTCTTCGCGGGAATTTTTATCGCGCTGATGTTTATCGCGGCTTATCTGCTCTTCGCAACGGTCAATTTCACGGACGCCGACATAATTTCAGTTAGGAGCTAAAATTTGATGCTAATCGCCAAAGTTTGCGTGAACGTTACGAGCAACGCTGTCGACAAAAATTTTACATACCGCGTGCCCGACGACTTGAAGTTCTTGACGGCAGGTTGGCGCGTGATAATTCCGTTCGGACGGCAAAAAATCGATGGCTTTGTTATGAGCGTTCACGAAGTCGACGACTCAACGACGTTTGAATTCACGTTGAAAGATATTGCCGGTGTTGTTGACGATGAGCCGTGGTTCACGCCCGCAATGATGAATTCGGCGCGATGGCTGTCGGAATTTTACATGTGTCCGTTGTCGCAGACGATGAGTTTGTTTATGCCGGGTCAACGCGTGAAAAAAATTTCCGCACGCTTTGAACGCGTCTTTAAACTCGCGGGCACCTTCGACGAAAAAAATTTCTCCAACAAACGCGCACAGCTGAAACTTTTGCGACTGCTTGAGGAATGCGGCGAATTGTCTTCCGCTGAACTAAAGGAGCACAAAATTTTATCGAACACGGCGAAAATTTTAATCGACGCGGGCTTAATCACGGTCGAACAGCGAAGAATTTTGCGCGACAGCTATTCACAGATAAAATCCGTTGCGAGAGAATTCAATTTGACGGGCGAACAAGCCGCAACGATTCAAGCGATTGAAAAATTTTTGTCCGCGCAGAAATTTCAAGGCTTCCTGCTTAACGGCGTGACAGGTTCGGGCAAAACTCAAGTTTACGTCGAGCTGACAAAAATAACCCGGCAACTTGGTCGGCGAGTGATAATTCTTGTGCCGGAGATCGCTCTGACGGGTCAAGTCGTTGCAAATTTCAAAGCACATTTCGCGGACGTGGCGGTCATTCACAGCAGATTGAGCATTGCCGAACGAAACGACACTTTCTACAGAATTCGCAGCGGCGAGGTCGGAATTGTCATTGGCGCACGCTCCGCATTGTTCACGCCGATTGACAACGTCGGCTTGATTGTCGTTGATGAAGAGCAGGACACATCTTATAAGCAAGAAAAAAATCCGCCGCGCTATCACGCACGCATTGTCGCCGAAGAATTTGCCAAATTTCACGACGCGACGATAGTTTTTGGTTCAGCGACGCCGAGCTTGGAAAATTTTTATCGCGCGATTAACGGTGAGCTGATTCTTTTGAAAATGCCGCATCGTGTGCTGGATAATCCGTTGCCCGAAGTGAAATGCGTCGACATGCGCGGAGAACTCAAAGCCGGCAACAGATCGGTCTTGAGCCGTGAATTGACGGAGCTTTTGAAAAAAACTTTGGCGGACGGTCAGCAGGCGATATTGCTTTTGAATCGGCGCGGCTGGTCAACGGTTGTGATGTGTCGTTCATGCGGCGCGGTGTCGACTTGTCCCGATTGCGGCTTGCCGATGACTTATCACGCGGACGGAAAATTGCGCTGTCACCGTTGCGAAGTCGAGCTTGAGCCGCCGAAAGTTTGTCCCGCCTGCGGCAGTCGTCGCATAAAATTTCTCGGCACGGGCACCGAAAAGCTTGAACGCGCCTTGAAAACCATCTTGCCGAATGCGCGGATTGTTCGCATGGACAGAGATACCACGGGCAGCAAATTCGGTCACCAAAAAATTTTGGACGCCTTCGCCGCGCACGAATACGATATACTTTTCGGCACGCAGATGGTCGCCAAAGGTCACGACATCAGCAACGTGACGACGGTCGGAGTTTTGAGCGCGGACGCGGCTTTGAGTTTCGCAAACTTTCGCGCGTCGGAACTGTGCTTTGAACTGATAACGCAGGCGGCGGGACGTGCCGGACGCGCGGATTTGCCCGGCAAAGTCATCGTGCAAGCGTACAACATCGACGCGGCGGCGATTCGTCTCGGTTGCGAACAGGATTACGGAAAATTTTGCGCGACTGAATTACCGTTGCGCGAAGAAATTTTTTTCCCGCCGTATTGTCGAATGGTCAAGCTCATCGTCACGGGCAAAGACGAGCTCAAAACGAAGTCCCGCGCCAAAGAAATTGTCAAAGCCTTCCGCGCCGAGGTCGTCAAAAAATTTTCGAGCCGCCAAGAAATTTTCGGACCGATAGCCGCCGCCATTGCATGTTTGCGCGGCGTGTATCGTTTCGCCGTGGTGATTAAGTCGGCGGATTTGTCTGACGTGCGGAAATTTTTGCGGGCTCACGACCTTCACAGGCGCGACGACATTCAGCTTGACATTGACCCGTTGACGACGGATTGAGCGTTGCCAAAAAAAAAATCCCCCGCACATTGCAGGGGATAAATTTTTTTCAGTCGATGACGGCGCGGGCAAATGCCTTCATGTGTTGAATCGTGTTGTATTCGCCCGTGAAATTTTCCGTCATTATGACAAGTACGGCGTCGCCCGCGTCGCTGTAGATGATGCCGCCGTCGTCATAAAGTCCGTCAAGTGCGCCCGTTTTATGTGCGATTTGTTTGTCGGGCAAGGCGGCGGGTAAGCAGTCGGTGTCAGTCTGCTTGACGAGGAAGTCGAGCATAATTTTATCGTAAGCTTCGCCGACGCATTCGTAATTGTACAGTCGCAGGAAGAATGTTCCCAAATCGCGCACGGAGGAAAAATTTTCGCGTCCTGCGGCAATGGCGTCGAAGTCCATCATTTTGCGCCGCAGAATCGTGTCGCCGTAGCCGTTGCGTTGAATGTAGTCGTTAATCGCGCTCATGCCCACGCGGTCTATAACGATATTCGTGGCGGTATTGTCGCTGTGCGTTATCATCAGCTCCACAACTTCGCGCAGGGTGAATTCGGTGCCCGACGCGTAGCCCGCCAAAATTCCCGCGCCGCCGACTTTATCCGAGCTCATAAGCGTCACTGATTCATCAAGATTTAGTTCGCCGCGTTGAGCCTTGTCCATGACGGTTGCCATAATGAAAACTTTAATCATACTTGCCGAGCGCATCGGCTTGGAATTGTAAATGAAGACTTCGTTTGATTTCGTCGGGTAGGCAAGGTAAACCGCGTATTCGGTGCCGTCGTTCAGGTATTGCTCAATTTTGGCGTTCGTGTCGTCAAAGACAGATTCCGCCTTGACCGTGGGAAAATTTTTTTGTTCGGGCGGAAGTTTTTCGTTATTGATGCAAGCCGCAGTCATTACGACGGTAATTACGCTCAACGCCAAAAAAAATTTACGTAACATTTTTTCTCCCCGTCAATCAATGAATTGACTGTCGCGTATTTGAATGCTCAATGACTTTGCACCCATTCCCATATTCCGATCGCGACAGGCGAGCCGCTGCCGTAGACGTAACCTTCGGCAGGCCAGCTGTTTCTGTAGTAAGGTCCGCCGTTGGCATACCAAAATACGTATCTTATGTGATTTCTGCCGGCTCTGACCGTGCAGGCAAAGTTGCCGCGTCCGCCCGCCAAAGTTTCCGTCAAAAGATAAGCCGGTGTGCCGTCATCTCTGTAAGTGCCGACGTAGACTTCGTATGCCTCCGCTTTCGGAGTTTGTCCGACGATGAGCAATGCCGCGCTCAGTAGAAATACCGCGAAAAATTTTTTAATCACGATGACCATCTCCTTTAATCAAATTTGAATTTATTGTACAAGAATTGTTACAGTCTGTCATTAAGATTGAGTAAAAAATAGAGCCCGCCGTTTGACGAGCTCCGAAGATTTTTTGTGAACCGCCGCGTTCCGACGATTCGGGTGTCGCCGAGCAAATCGAGTTGGCGTCAATTATCGGCGAGCGTTTTGAGCAGATTTGCCATTTCCATTGCCGAAACTGCCGCGTCGAATCCTTTGTTGCCCGACTTCGTACCGGCGCGTTCAATCGCCTGTTGAATGTTTTCCGTAGTGACGACGCCGAAAATCGTCGGGACGCCGCTTTGAAGTCCGACCTGCGCAACGCCCTTCGACACCTCGTTGCAAACGTAATCGTAG
>CAMNPA010000018.1 GCA_946547205.1 uncultured Selenomonadales bacterium
GCTCGTCGACGTGATTCACGGCGCGGACGTTTTTATCGGCGTGTCGAAGGCGAAACTTCTCACTCCCGAAATGGTCAAGATGATGAACAAGGACGCGATTATTTTGGCGATGGCGAATCCTACGCCGGAAATTATGCCCGACCTTGCAAAGTCTGCAGGTGCTCGCGTCGTCGCAACCGGTCGCAGTGATTTTCCGAACCAAGTCAACAATCTTTTAGCGTTCCCGGGAATTTTCCGTGGAGCTTTGGACGTTCGCGCAACCGACGTAAACGAAGAGATGAAAATTGCGGCGGCTTATGCCATTGCGTCACTTGTCAGCGAAGACGAACTTGACGAGGAACACGTTATCACCACGCCTTTTGATGAACGCGTTGCGCCGACGGTTGCAGCAGCAGTCGCCAAAGCCGCGCAGGATTCGGGCATCGCACGCAACATGACAATCACGCCCGAAGAAGTCGCTCAACATACACGCGAACTTTTAAAGACAATGCGTAATGTTTAACTCCAAACTCCAAACTCCTAACTGATAAAAGTGCTCGTAGTCCAGAGGATAAGACGCAAGTCTCCGACACTTGAAATCGCGGGTTCGAATCCCGCCGAGCACACCAACTAAAAAAATTCAGCGGTTCCGAGAAATTTCGGAGCCGCTTTAAATTTTTAATTGTTCCGTGCAATGTTTTTGTAAATCTTTCCGCTGATTATACCGTGAATCGTCGTAGGATGAACATTAAATTTTTTTGCAAGACCGGTGCAACCAAATGCACTGTCGCCCTTTTTGTAAAGCCGCAGAACTTCTTGAGCCTGTTCGGCAGTTAATTTTGCGCAAGGACTTTCCGAACCAATTTTCCTAAAACCTGTTTGAAATGCGTATCGACTATTTTCACTGTAAGTCGCCCATTCCAAATTCCAAATGCCGGAGTGCAACCTATTGCTGTCTTGGTGATGAATTACAGGCTTATTTTCGGGATTATCGATAAATGCCCGCCCAACCAAAGTGTGCACGCCGAAAATTCTATCCTTGCCGCCTTTGGATAAACTGACTACAGCGTAGCCGTCAATATCTATATGGTGCTTGAGTATATGAGGTTTGCACCCGTAAAAACTTTTTACTCGACTGAAGATGCTGACCTGATAAAAATCTTTATAACCGACAACGTCTCGCCAAGTTTCGTGAGGTAAATCATTTAACGAAAACCAACGCGAGCTGTTCCTGAGCACGTCAATCGCCCAATTCAATTTTGCGATTAAATGGTTACTTGCCTTTTGGTTGCTCATTGGAACGGCAGGTAACTCGTGAAGAAAATTTTCCGCATCAACTACCAAGCGGCGTTCCTCGTAATCGTCAAGCAATTCCTCAACTGCCTTTTGAGCAAGAGGGGAAAGTTTGTACAGCTCCGATAACAAAATTTCTTTCATTTGTTCATTCATAACACAGCTCCTTTGCATAACGCGCCGATTTCGTCATTTGATTTAATCTCCAGGTTCTGAATTTGCAAATCTCCGCCGGAAATTTTTTTCATTGCGCCGACGACCGAATCAAGTTGCCCGATGATTTTGCTGATGAAAAAATTCGACACCACTGCGCACAAAATCACAATCACGAGAATTGCAAGCGCGGTCGACGAGAAAATCAGACCGATGAGCATGTCGTTCATCTCTTTGACGCCGACGCCGACGAAAAGCATTCCGATTGTCTTGCCTGCAACGTCTTTAATCGGCTGATACGCGGCGTAATGTTGTTCGCCCATAACCATTGCTTCGCCCAAAAAACTTTTGCCCTGCGTGATGACGTTGTTGATGACGGTTTCCGACGCCTTTGTCCCGACAGCACGTTTGCCCGCCGAATCTTTGACCGTCGTCGCAACGCGAGTATCGCCGTTAAAAATCGTGACCTTACTGCCGCAAATCGCGCTAAGTGAATCGACGAGACTGTCCGAGCCGTCCATTTGTTGATCGCCTTTGAAAAGCAGTCCATCTTGCAAATGCCAATCGCCGTCGTAGCGAGAATTCAAAATTTCTGCAATCGCGCTGACATCTGCCGACGCTTTCATCTGCAGAGCCTTAGCGAAAACTTCACCGGCGCGAAAATATCCGATGACGCCCATAACTATACAAACGATGACAATGATTGTGTTGACTGCGAGAATTGATTTTGTTTTCAGATTCATTTACGGGAGCCTCCGCTAAAAGTTTTCTTGTCGAAAAAAAAATCCCGCCCGAAATTTTCGAGCGAGGTCTATAGAAATTGCATACGCTTGCTTATTTAATTTCAACAGTCGCGCCGACCTCTTCGAGTTTCGCTTTAAGGGCGTCAGCGTCAGCTTTGGAGATTTTTTCTTTGACGGGAGCGGGTGCGCCGTCGACGAGAGCCTTAGCTTCTTTGAGACCGAGACCGGTGACTTCGCGAACGACTTTGATAACGTTGATCTTTTTGTCGCCGACAGATGCGAGCACAACGTCGAATTCGGTTTTCTCTTCTTCGGGTTCAGCAGCCGCCACAGGACCAGCCGCCGCAACTGCAACGGGAGCCGCCGCCGATACGCCGAAACGTTCTTCCATGGCTTTGACGAGTTCGCTAAGTTCGAGCACCGTCATATTTTCGATAGCCTGCATAATTTCTTCTTTAGTCATTTTATTTCAGCCTCCAAATTTTTTCGTTACGAATTGCATTTTAGCTTTTAGCTTTGAGCTTTTAGCTTTTAGGATTTAGATTTTAGGTTTTTCCTAACGACTAACGACTGAAAGCTAACGACTGAAAGCTTACAGCTTTGAGCATTACGAATTAAAATCAAGCCGCAGATTTTTCTTTCTTCTCGCGAATCGCATCGACGACGCCGACGAAATTGCGAATGATGCCGGACAATACGCCGACGCAATTTGCAATCGGAGCGTTCATGCTGCCCAAAAGTTTGGCAACGAGTTCTTCGCGGCTCGGCAAATTCGCCAGAGCTTTAACGCCCTTATCGTCGATAACTTTGCCTTCGACCATGCCGACTTTGATTGTGAGAATGCCGGGATCTTCGAGCTTGTTTTTCTTCATGAAGTCGCAAATAACTTTCGCCGGAGCAACAGCGTCTTCAGTGGAAAAAGCCATAGCCGTTGTGCCTTCAAGGTGCGAGTCGAGACCTTCGATGCCTGCCTGCTTAGCCGCAATGCGGAGCATTGTATTTTTGACGACTTTATATTGAACGCCTGCCGCGCGAAGTTCACGGCGCAGTTGAGTATCGGTTGCCACGTTGAGACCGCGATAGCTTGTCAAAACGAGACCTTTAGCCGAAGTCAACCAACCTTTAATTTCGGCGACGACAGCCTCTTTTTTGGGCGTGACCTTGCTTGTAACTGCCATAAAGTTTTCACCTCCTTAAGTCTAATGAAAAATTCCTTCGACCGCGCAGACCGAAGGAACTTTTAATCGCAAAGTTGCATTCGACCTGAGCAAGCACTTTAATCGGCGTGCCGAACTTGCCTTCTGCGGTCTGAAATATTCAGTTGAATCAGATTTGAACCGGGACGCCGGGACCCATTGCCGCCGCCAAAGTGACAGATTTGACGTACTGACCTTTAGCCGCCGCCGGTTTGGCGCGAATGATCGTGTCGAGCAGAGCTTGATAATTTTCCTTAAGCTTGTCGTCGTCGAAAGATTTCTTGCCAATCGGGCAGTGAATGTTGCCTTGCTTATCGGTGCGGTACTCAATCTTACCGGCTTTTTGCTCGCCGATAGCTTTGGCAATGTCGGGCGTGACGGTGCCGAGTTTCGGGTTAGGCATCAAACCGCGCGGACCCAAAAGTTTACCGAGACGACCGATAATGCGCATCATATCGGGCGTGGCAACTGCAACATCGAAGTCGAACCAGCCGCCTTGAATTTTCGCGACCAAATCATCAGAGCCGACGAAGTCCGCACCAGCCGCTTGAGCCTCTTGAGCTTTCTCGCCGACTGCGAAGACCAGAACGCGTTTTGTTTTGCCGATACCGTGCGGCAGAACCATTGCGCCGCGAACTTGTTGCTCAGCGTATTTCGTCTCGACGCCAAGGCGAATGTGAAACTCAATCGTCTCGTCGAATTTTGCGGTAGCGGTTTTTTTCACGAGTGCGACAGCCTCATCGGCGGTGTAAAATTTTCCTGCCTCGACGAGTGCTTGAGCCGCGCGAAATCTTTTGCTTTGCTTTGCCATTAAAATTTCCTCCTGCGGTACAAACGATTAACTCTCCCGCGATGTAGGGACTGGGGACTATTAACTAGTTCCTAGTTCCTAGTTCCTACGCAACAATTTCAATGCCCATAGAACGTGCCGTGCCTTCAATCATGCGTGTTGCAGCCTCGATTGACGCCGCGTTAAGGTCTTTCATTTTCAGTTCGGCAATCTCTTGAGCTTTGGCGCGCGGAAGTTTGGCGACTTTGTTTTTATTCGGTTCGCCCGACGCTTTTTCGATGCCTGCCGCCTTTTTGAGCAGAATCGCTGCCGGCGGAGTCTTGGTGATGAAAGTGAACGAGCGATCTTCATAAACGGAAATTTCGACAGGGATAATCAAGCCTGCCTGCTGAGCCGTGCGGTCGTTGAACTCTTTGACAAACGCCATGATGTTGACGCCTGCTTGACCGAGTGCGGGACCTACCGGCGGCGCGGGAGTAGCTTTACCTGCGGGAACTTGCAACTTGACGACTTTGGTAACTTTCTTTGCCATGTGTGCACCTCCTTTCGATGATGACTAAATTTTTTCAACCTGGCTGACATCCAAATCGACGGGCATATTTTCGACGAGAACTCTGAGCCGCTGTTTAGCCGCGTCAATGCTTTTGACAGTAGCGAGCCGATTTTCAAAAATGCCGGCAATGATTCGGACGTTGTCGTTAACGCTAAAGCCGAGAGTATCGTCGTCGGCGCGACCGTCAACAAGTTCAGTCAAGATTCGTTGAGCCTCTTCATCGGTGAGCGGAACGGGATCTTTTTCGGAGCCGACAAAGCCCGTGACACCTTGCGTGTTGCGCACGACGAACCAAGAATTGTTGTTGACAATCATATCGACAAGGACGTAGCCGGGAAAAACTTTTTTTTGCACGATGCGCCGTCTGCCGTCTTTGAATTCGGATTCGTCACGCATTGGCACGATGACATTAAAGATAACGTCTTCGAGACCCTGCGCGGCGATTTTGCTTTCAAGAGTGGCTTTAACTCTCTTTTCATAGCCCGAAAAAGTATGGACGACGTACCAGGCGCGTTCGGAGATTCGTTCCGATTCGGCAACTTTCTTTTCCATGAAAATTTTTCCTTTCAGCCGAGGACAATGCGAAACAATTTTGCAAACGCGGTATCGCAAATCCAAATCAGCACGCAGACGATGACCACTGCCAATCCGACGACGCCCGTGTAGGAAACGAGTTCCTTGTTGGTCGGCCACGAAACTTTTTTGAGTTCGGCACGCACTTCGCGAATGAATTGGAAGACGCCCTTTTTCTCAACTTTTTGCTCCGACAATTCTCTCACACTCCTGCCGCCGCGAAATTATTTCGTTTCTTTATGAGTGGTGTGTTTCTTGCAGAACTTGCAATACTTTTTCAGCTCGATACGATCGGGCGTATTCTTTTTGTTTTTGTTCGTCCTGTAGTTGCGATTTTTGCATTCGCTGCAGGACAAGGTGATATTCGTCCTCATGGCGCGACCTCCTTGAAAAATTTCATAGCCTTAATTAATTTAATAAGCCCCTCTGCAGGGGCATTGATCTCAAGTGGTGGCGGCACACGGATTTGAACCGCGGACACAGCGGGTATGAACCGCTTGCTCTAGCCAACTGAGCTATGCCGCCTGGAGCTGATGACCGGGATTGAACCGGTGACCTTATCCTTACCAAGGATACGCTCTGCCGACTGAGCTACATCAGCATTGGTTGCGGGGATAGGACTTGAACCTATGACCTTCGGGTTATGAGCCCGACGAGCTACCGACTGCTCCACCCCGCGAGCTTTTGTTACAAACGCTTTGTCCATAACAGGGCGCATAATATCACACAGTTTTAAATCTGTCAACAAAAAGTTTTGCGGGCGTTGAGCGACTTTATACTGATTTGGCGGCAGATGAATCAATTTTTCACGTCGACAAAAGATAATCGGCGGGCTTGCCAAAAATTTCCACGAGCTTTGCAATATCTTTTGCCGTGAAATTGTATATGCCGCGCATTTTGTCGGAAACAGTCACTGGAGATAATCCTAAAAGTTTCGCAAGTGCCGTATAGGTAAGTTGCCGCTTCTTCATTTCAGCCAACAAATTTTTATAAGGAGTTTTACATTTCTTCGATAAAGCATTTTTTCCGTCGTCGCGTGCAAGCAAATATTCGGCGGGCAGTCCGAAAATTTTTTCAAGCTTATCAACTTGTTCAGCTGTGAAATTTTGGTTGCCGCTCATTTTGAAAGAAATGGATGATTGCGATAAGCACATAGGTTTCGCGAGACGATGATATGACCATTTACGCGTGTCAAGTTCTCTCAATAAATTTACGAATGGACTTTTGCCACGATGTGCAGTAGATAAGTTTGATATTGTCTCGTCCGTGTGGTGCTTTCCGAAAAAATAATTTTTCTCGCCTGTGCGATCTTCCGACATTTGTGCTTTCGTCTTGGCGGAATGTTTTTTGCCCGCACGTGCCGCTCCAATTTTTGCCCGCGTATCGTCAGAAATTATCTTGCCCTTTTGAGCCGCGCCGATTTTTTTGCAGTGTTCCCGCGATTTGGGAACGCCTTTACGTGCTGCCGAAAGTTTCGCTCGCGTATCGTCGCAAGGTATGCCGCCTTCGCCGCCGTTCGTCAAGTTGTATCCGTTCGGAGCTTTACTGTTGAAGTAAGCAATCCAAAACATTTCGCGTTCATTGAGCTGTTCGAGAGTCTCGCACTCTTCGATAACTTCAATCGTGAAATTTTCCAAGCCGTATTTGCGAATCGCGTTGCCGATGGCACTGCTCGCTACTTTGTGTTGCTCCATGCGTCTGTGAAGTTTTTGCTTTGTCTGCCCAACGTATGGCTTGCCGTTGAGCTTGCAGACAATCAGATAAACTACACCGTACATAATATCAAGCCGCCTTTCTTGACTGCGCGGCGCGAGCGTGCTAGAATCAAAATGCGAAAAGGCTCTGCCGTGCGTTTGATGAATTCTTTGAACGATTCAATCTTAGCACGTAGGGCTTTTTCCGTCAATAAAGACAATCAAAAAACCGCCGAGTGTTCAGCCCGACGGTTGATTTTTTTATTTTAACGAAAATCACATGTAGTCCGTTGACCGCCTGAGCCTGTCTTGTCGCATGAATCCGAGTTTCTTGGCAACGTATTCAGTGATGACGAACAATACAGGGATAATGAACACGCCGAGCATTGTTGCAAATAGCACGCCCCCGACCACGCTTACGCCCATAGAGTTGCGCGCTGCCGAACCTGCACCGGTCGCCATTGCCAAAGGTAAACAGCCGATTATGAACGCGAACGAAGTCATCAAAATCGGGCGAAGTCTCAAGCCTGCCGCCTCAAGAGCCGCTTTAATCGGTTCCATGCCTCTGTCGACGCGAACTTTGGCGAACTCAACGATAAGTATTCCGTTTTTACATGCAAGTCCTACAACTACGATTATTGCGATCTGCATATATACGGAATCTTGTAATCCCGCGCTTGCTTGACCATTGTGCATTGCCGCCGAAATCATCGCCATGAAGTATTCAGAGAATATTGCGCCGAATAAACCTGTTGGCACGCTCAAAAGCACTGCGAACGGTACCGACCAACTTTCATACAGCGCGGCGAGCATTAGGAAGACGAATACCAATGCCAACGCCAAAACTTGTCCCGTTGAACTTGACGCCTTTTTCTCTTCGCGAGATTGTCCCGACCATTCGATATTGAATCCGACGCCTGCCTCTTCGTTGACGATCTGTTCAATCGCTGCCATTGCTTGACCTGATGAATAGCCTTGACCGGCGTTGCCTTGAATCGTGACTGCGCGGGCGGCGTTGAATCTTGAAATTTGCGTTGGGCCTGTGGACATGTGCGGAGTGATTAACGAGCTGAGCGGCACCATTTGCCCGGCGGAGCCTTTGACAAAAACGAATCGCGCACAATCAGCCTCACTGCGATAGAGAACGTCCGATTGCAGCATGACTTTATACGTGCGCCCGAATTTGTTGAAGTCGTTGACTTGCATACCGCCGAAATTGACTTGAAGAGCCGTGAACACGTCCGAAAGATTCACGCCTAACAATTTGACTTTCTCGCGATCAATATCGTATTCAACGGTTGGAGACGCGATATTAAACGTCGTGCGCACACCTTGCATTTCGGGACGCTGATTAGCCTTCGCGACGATTCGTTTAGTCAATTCGTCAAGTTCTTCGTCCGTGTGACCAGCCATATCTTGAAGTTGCAGCGACCAACCGCCGACGTTGCCGAGACCGGGCAGAGCAGGCGGATTGAACGCGATAACTTGAGCTTCGGGAACAGTCATTGCGCCGAGCCGAAACATCGTGCCGATACACGCATTAACCGACGCTTCCGGGCCGCGTTTAGTCCAATCCTCAAGACCGCAGACGATAATTCCCGCGCTAGGTTTTGAGCCGAACGACAGAATATCAAAGCCCGTTATCATCATGCAATTCTTCAGACCTGGCATTTCCTTCATGACAGCCGCGCCGAGTTTGTCAATCGTTTGGACGGTGTGATTCATTGATGTACCTTCGGGCAGGCTTATCGACGTGAAGAAATAGCCTTGATCTTCTTCGGGCACGAACGTTGACGGGAGCCGCTGATAAATCGTCCACGTCAGACCGCCGACAATCAGCAGGAAAATTATCGCGAGCTTTGAAACTTTGATAAACTTCGCGACAATGCCGACGTAACCGTTTTTCGTGCGGTCGAACCAGTTGTTAAAGCCGTTGAAGAATTTGTCGAAGACGCCTTGCTTTTTATTCGGGTCTTTCGGTTTGAGAATCATTGCGCAAAGTGCGGGCGTCAAAGTCAGCGCGACGAATGCCGATAAGCCCATCGAAATTGCGATTGTCAGCGCGAATTGCCGATAAAGCACGCCCATCATTCCGCCGAGAAATGCGACGGGCACGAACACCGCAGCCAAGACAAACGCTATTGCCACGACCGGACCTTGAACTTCGTCCATTGCGCGTTCGGTTGCATCGACGGGCTGAAGTCCTTCTTCCATGTGGTGCTCAACGTTTTCGATAACAACTATCGCGTCGTCGACGACAAGACCTATTGCCAAGACCATCGCGAAGAGTGTTAAAGTGTTGATTGAAAAGTCCAGCACGATAAATGCCGCGAACGTTCCGATAAGCGAGACAGGCACGGCGAGTAGCGGAATAATCGTTGCGCGCCAACTCTGCAGGAAGACGAAGATAACGAACACGACGAGCAAAAGAGCTTCAACGAACGTGTGCGCGACTTCCTCGATTGATGCGCGAATGTAATCGGTGCTGTCGAAAATTTCGCTGATGAAAAGGTTCGGCGGAAGATTCGGTTTTTGGCGTTCGATGATGTCTTGCACGCCGCGAACAGTCGTCATTGCGTTGGCGTCCGATGTCAACTGAATGCCGAAACCGACGGAAGGATAGCCGTTGAATTTTGCGATAATGTTGTTGGCTTTTTGACCCGATTCGATTCGCGCAACGTCTTTCATGTAAACAAAGGTGCCGTCACTGCGACTTTTCAAGATGATGTTCTCGAATTGTTCAATTTCCGTGAGACGCCCTTGAACTTTGCCCGTGAACTGTTTCTCTTGACCGTTTGCAAGCGGCATTGAACCGATTGTACCGGCGGCGGCTTGCAAGTTCTGTTCGTTAATGGCGTTGGAAACATCGGCAATGGTAAGGTCGTATTCGGCGAGTTTATCGGGATTGAGCCAAATGCGCATTGAATAATCGGAGCCGAAGATTTGCACGTCACCGACGCCATCGACGCGTTTGATCTCGTCCATCAGATAAATATCGGCGTAATTTTTCATGAAGGCGCGGTCGTATTCACCGGTTGGCGAATACATTGCCAGGAACAGAGCCATTTCATTTGACGCCTTGCGAGTTGTGACGCCGACGCGTTGAACGTCCGTGGGCAAGCTCGCGTTTGCAATGGCGACGTTGTTTTGAACTTTGACGGAGTCCAT
>CAMNPA010000019.1 GCA_946547205.1 uncultured Selenomonadales bacterium
TCTTCGTGAACATGAGCAACGTGAAAAATTTTTTAATCATGCCGAATCACCGCTTAGGAAAAATCGTTCCGATGTTTTCGCCGCTCAATGTCCGCCGCAAATTCCCGTTGAGTGCGCCGTTGATGATGAGCATCGTCACGCCGTGAGCCGTTGCGAATTTCGCCGCTTGAATCTTCGTGAACATGAGCAACGTGAAAAATTTTTTAATCATGCCGAATCACCGCTTAGGAAAAATCGTTCCGATGTTTTCGCCGCTCAATGTCCGCCGCAAATTCCCGTTGAGTGCGCCGTTGATGATGAGCATCGTCACGCCGTTTGATGTCGCGAATTTCGCCGCTTGAATCTTCGTGAACATGAGCAACGTGAAAAATTTTTTAATCATGCCGAATCACCGCTTAGGAAAAATCGTTCCGATGTTTTCGCCGCTCAATGTCCGCCGCAAATTCCCGTTGAGTGCGCCGTTGATGATGAGCATCGTCACGCCGTTTGATGTCGCGAATTTCGCCGCTTGAATCTTCGTGAACATGCCGCCTGTGCCGAGTTTTGTACCTGCGCCGCCGGCAATGCGTTCAATCTCCGCGTCAATCGTCGGCACTTCGTCAATCAGCCGCGCAGATTTATCAACGAGAGGATTTGCCGTGTAAAGCCCGTCGATGTCGCTCAAAATGATTAGAACTTCCGCGCCGACCATTGCCGCGACGATAGCCGAGAGATTGTCGTTGTCGCCGATTTTGATTTCGTCGACAGCCACGGCATCATTTTCGTTGACGACGGGAATTGCGCCCATGTCGAGAATCGCGCGCAGAGAGTTTCGAGAATTTTCGCGAGCGTGTTCATCGGTAGCGTTGTTTCCCGTCAAAAGCACTTGCCCGATTGTCTGACCGTATTCCGCGAAAAATTTTTCGTAGATGTGCATGAGCACGCCTTGACCGATTGCCGCCAACGCTTGATTTTCGGGAATGGTCTGCGGTTTAATTTTGATGCCGAGTTTATTCATGCCCGCCGCGATTGCTCCGGAACTGACGAAAATAATTTCTTTGCCCGCGTTGTGCAGATCGGCTATCTCGCGAATCAAATGTTCGATTCGATACAAATTCAACTTGCCGCTTTCGGCGTGCGCCAATGTGCTCGTTCCAACCTTGATGACGATTCGCCGCGCAGTCTTCAAATTCTCTCGTGCCTTACTCAAACTCACCACTTCCTTTTTGCTTTCATTATAAATTCATTTCGTCGTTTGCGCAAGGATTTTGTTTGCAGAATGCGGAATAATGGCGCGGAAGGTGATTGAACGTGACGGAAAAAATTTTTTGTCTCAAGCCGAAATATCTGGACGAATTCAAATGCGACGGCTCGAAGTGCGGAGCTCTGTGCTGTCAAACAAATTGGAACATTTACATTGACGCGCCGACTTACGAAAAATATTCTGCTCTGCCGCAAGCTCAAGAAATTTTGCGACACCTGCGCGGCTCATCGGACGAAAAATATTTCATCGCGCACGAAGGAAAAGCTTGTCCGTTTCTCGGCGAAGATAATCTTTGCAGAATTCAGAAGGCTCACGGCGAAAATTTTTTGTCGCAAGTGTGTGCAAGTTATCCGCGAATCATCACGCGCTTTGAAAATTTCATTGAGCTTGCTCTGTCGCCTACGTGCCCGATAGCCGCAAAACTCATCCTTTTGCAAACGGAGCCGCTGAAATTTGAACTGGCGGAGGCGTCGGAAAAAATTTTGCGTCTCGGAGAGTGTCACATCTTGCAAGGCATTCCGCACGACTTCGCGCCGCTTATCGTCGAAATTCAAATGGCAATGGTCAAAATCTTGCAGGAGAGACGCTTGACGCTTGACGAGCGGCTAATCGTTTTGGGCTTCTTCCTCGACAGAATCGAAGAACTTTTTTACGGCGGCAAACTCGACGGCAAGGCGTTACAAAAATTGTCGGCAGTCTACGCGTCGGAAAATTTTTTGGCGTCGGAAGTGCCGTTGATGTTGCGGAGCGTGGACTTCATTGCCGAAAAAGTTTTATCGCCCGAATTTGAAACGGTCGCCGAAAATTTTTTGGTCAACGAAATTTTTCTCAACATTTATCCGTTCCGAATCGACGCGAGCATTGTGCGAAACTTCGGCGTGTTGTTGACGGTGTACAAAATTTTCAAGCAACGCGCCTGCAATGTTCAGAGTGTCGACGACCTTTTGACGATTGCGGATAATGTGAGCCATAAAACTGACCACGACGAAAATTTTTTGATTGAACTTGCCGAGACGATTGACACCGACGACTTGTTGACGCTGATTGAAAAATTTTTGAACACGTAAGGAGAATTTATCATGGACAGACGCGGACTGGTTATCGTGCACACCGGCGACGGCAAAGGCAAGACGACTGCGGCATTGGGCTTGGCGGTGCGGGCATTCGGCGCGGGCTTGAAAGTTTTGATTCTGCAATTCATCAAGGGCGCAAGACGTTCGGGCGAGCTGACTGCGTTGGAAATTCTCGGCGTCGAAGTGCGGCAACTCGGTTTAGGATTCATCACGCCGGAAAATTTTGTTGAGCAAAAAAAATCTGCGCGGGCGGCTCTTGAATTGGCGCGAACAGAAATTTTATCGGGCGCGTGGGATTTAATCGTTCTCGACGAAATAAATTACGCGGTGAAATTCGGTTTGCTCGACACGGCAGAAATTTTGTCGCTGATAAAAGCAAGGGATTCAGTCGCAATGTCGGAGAACGATACGGGCTTCAGTCATGAGCGATTGGAGCGCATTCAGCAGGCTGAAACGTCACGTTGCCGTCCGCCGCAAATGCATTTGGTCTTCACGGGACGCGACGCACCGCTTGAGCTGATTGACGCCGCAGATCTTGTTACGGAAATGAAACTTGTCAAGCATCCGTTCAAGCAAGGAGTCAAAGCTCAAATCGGTATCGAGTTCTGATTAAAAATTTTTAGGAGGATTTTCATGGGCAAGGGAACAAATCGGCTTGAGACAATCACTCAACAAAACGAGTTACTCAAGGAGCAAAATGATTTACTGCGCGAACAAAACGAATTGCTGCGTCGGACACCGTCAACCGCACAAAATGACGAGCGCGAAATTTTTGTAGAGAACATTGACCGCGACGAAATGCGCAACGGTTTTCTCGTCACGAGCCAACGAAAAAAATTGTGGAACGTGCAAATTAACTTGATAAACGAATTCGCCCGCATTTGCAAGAAACACAATCTGCGCTGGTTCGTTGCAGATGGAACGTTGTTGGGCGCGGCGCGTCACAAAGGTTTTGTTCCGTGGGATGACGATGTTGATGTGGTGATGATGCGTCCCGAATATGAGAAGTTCCGCAAGATCGTTGCCGCCGAAGTCAAATCGCCGTATGCTGTGGATTTTTGGTACGATTATCGCTTGGAAAGTGATGAGCCTTCCGCGTTGACAGATTTATCATTGCCGCTCCTTTCTGCCGAGCAACATCGAAAACATCCTGTCTCGTCGCCGTTTTTCCCGCTGATAAAACTCAAAGATACGCGCACGCTCTTTGTCGAGTTTCCCGAACTCAAAACCATGCAACAAAACATTTGGCTGGACATATTCCCGTTCGATTCGTTGCCGCCTTTTACGAACAGACAACGCGCAATAAACTTTGAAATTGAGCGAATAATATTCATCGCGGCGGTTCATCCCGAAATAATAAAAGACGCTCTGCAAAAAGGTCAAAAGCTCCGCGTCGACCACGACAAATTGCGCGAATTCATGCGGTTGCCCTATAAGCAAAGGTGTTTGCAACTGGAAGAACTTCTGGCAAAAAATTTTTTCCTGTCCGAGCGAGTGGGCGATTTGCGCGAATGGTGTATCGTTCAAAACCGCAGGTCTTCTCAATACAAAGACTTCACGGACGTTGCTTATCTGCCGTTTGAAAAAATCACGGTGCCCGCTCCCGCAGGTTACGAATCCGTTTTAACCGACCTTTACGGCGACTGGCGTAAATGCGTGATTTATCCGCCGCATAACTTTATTTACAGCACGGACATTTCTTGGGAAGAATATCTGTCCCAAAGCAGCCGGCAGCTCTCATGATTTACACATTGAAAAGATTTTCTCGATATGATACACTTCGCAACGAATTTTTTATGGAGGTGACGTGCGGCAGAAATTTTTGCCGCGAATTCTTATGGCTAACATTGCTTTGATAACTGCGGGCGGCTCCGGACAAAGAATGCACCAAGACATCCCAAAGCAATTTCTGACGATAAACGATCGTCCCGTCATCGTTTACACACTCGAAGCTTTTCAGCGGCACCCGGAGATTGACGTTATCGCCGTCGTCTGTCTCAAAGGTTGGGAACAAGTCCTTCAAGCATACGCCGACCAATTCAACATCACGAAGCTAAAACACATCATCGAAGGCGGCGAAAACAATCAAGGCTCCATTCGCAACGGCGTTTATGAGCTGGAAAAACATTACAGCCGCGAAGACATCGTTTTGATTCACGACGGAATTCGACCGTTGGTTTCCGCCGAAATCATTTCCGACTGCATAATCACCGCAAAAAAATACGGCAGCGCAATTTCGTCCGTGCCGTGCTATGAACCTGTCATGCGCACCGAAGACGGCTTGAAGACTTGCGACTTTTATCCGCGCGAAAAATTACGTCGTTCACACACGCCGCACGGTTTCCGAATCGGAAAAATTTGCGACATGAATCGACTTGCACTTGAACGCGGCATCACCAATGCCACTTCGCCAAACACGATGTTCTTTGAACTCGGCGAACAAGTTTATTTCTCTGCCGGCTCCGAAAAAAATATCAAGCTCACCACCGTCGAGGACATTGACATTTTCAAAGCACTGCTCATCACGCGCAGAACCGATTGGCTCAAATGAGGTGCGGGCATGTATATCAACCATGAACTTTACGCGGCGGACATTGCGGGCATTGCGGCAGAAAATTTGCCGTGGAAAAAACTCGCGGGAAAAAATTTACTGCTCACGGGCGCAAGCGGACTTGTCGGCACGGTTATCGTTGATGAAATGAGGTGCGGGCATGTATATCAACCATGAACTTTACGCGGCGGACATTGCGGGCATTGCGGCAGAAAATTTGCCGTGGAAAAAACTCGCGGGAAAAAATTTACTGCTCACGGGCGCAAGCGGACTTGTCGGCACGGTGATTGTTGATGTGCTGATGAAAAAGAATCGCGACGAAAATTTGAACGTCAAAGTCTTCGCGGCGGGACGCAACGAAAAAATTGCGCGGGAAAGATTCGGCGACTACTTCGGCGACAAAAATTTTGAATTTGTCAAGCTGGACGTGAACGAGCCGATTGAAAACGATTTGCCCGTTGATTTTATCATTCACGCCGCGAGCAACACACATCCGCGACTTTATGCAACTGATCCCGTCGGCACGATGACTGCCAACATTATCGGCGCGCACAATCTGCTTGAATTCGGGCGTCGGAAAAATATCGAACGCTTTGTATTTGTCTCGACCGTCGAAGTTTACGGCAAGGCTCTGAATTCGGAAGACCTTTTCACGGAAAATTATTGCGGCTACATAAATTGCAACACCGTTCGCGCCGGCTATCCCGAATCAAAACGCGCGGGCGAAGCTCTCTGTCAAGCTTACATCAGCCAATACAAAATGGACGTCGTCATTCCGCGACTGTGCAGGCTTTACGGCGCAACGACTCGTTTGAACGACTCCAAGGCAATGAGCGAATTCATCATGAACGGCGTGCTCGGCAAAGATATTGTTCTAAAAAGTCAAGGCGTCCCGAAATTTTCTTACTGCTGTGCAACCGATGCGGCGTGCGGAATTTTTTATTGCATGTTGAAGGGAATTTGCGGCGAGGCTTACAACGTTGCCGATTCAAGCGAAATTTTATCCTTGCGCGAAATTGCAGAGTACATCAGCTCTCTTGCGGGCAGAAAAGTTGTTTTCGAGTTGCCGGACGAAACGCAGGCTAAAGGTTTTTCAAATGCCGTCAACGGTATCATGCCCAACGACAAGCTCCGCAGTTTAGGTTGGCAGCCGAAAGATGATACTCGTTCCGGCGTCAAGAAGACCATCGAAATTTTAAAGTCAATCACAGCGAATAAGGAGTTGTCGTCTTGAAAGAAGAGTTGGAAACGTCGCGCGACGGTCAAACGAATTTTTTACTTCAACAGCAAAATCGCCTGCTTGAACAGCAAAACAAATTGCTCGCGGAACTGATTCAACAACGCCAAAATCATTCCGATTATCACGCGTCACCGAAATTGCCGAACGACGAGAAAATTTTGGTTGAAGATTTGTTTCACGACGAGATTCGCGACGGCTTTTTAGTGACTTCGCATTTAAAGCGGCTGTGGAACGTTCTGCTGAACATGCTCGGCGAAATCGACCGCATTTGTAAAAAGCACGACATTCGCTACTTTGCAATCGGCGGAACTTTGCTCGGTGCGGCACGTCACAAAGGTTTCATTCCGTGGGACGACGACCTTGATGTTATAATGTTTCGTCCCGACTACGAGAAATTTAAACGCGTCGTCGAAGACGAGCTGAAAGACAATCCGCGTTATAAAATGTGGTATTGGTACAATCATCACTTGGAGACCGACCCGGAAAATGTGGATTCGTCGATATTGGAGCTGCCGTTCGTTTCAAAGGAGCAACGCGATTTGCATCCGAACTGGGCACCGTTTTTCCCGCTGATGAGAATTTTGGATAAGCGCACGACGTATTTTCAAGACGACAGGATAAATGTACATTATGCCGCGTGGATTGATATTTTCTGTTTGGATCCGTGTCTGCCGATTGAAGATTCAAAAGCGGAGCTGACGTTTCATGCGGCGCGAAGAATTTTAAGGGCATTAACTTTTCCGGAAGAAGTTTTGGAAAACATTCGAGCGGGCGTGAAAATGGCAATCCCGAACGATAAATTGCTGGAGTTCTTGAAACTTCCGTTCAAAATGAAAGCGTTGGCGTTGGAAGCGTTTTTGGCGGAAAATTTCACGGAGACGCCTTACGTTTGCGAGCTTGCGTATTTCACGACAAAGACCCTTAAATATTCTTACAAGACCAAATGTTTTGAGCGGACGACTTATCTGCCGTTCGAGAAGATTAAAATTCCGTGTCCTGCCGAATTCGACGAAGTTTTAACCGACCGTTACGGCGATTGGCGCGAGATACCCGATAAGAAGAAAAAACATGCTGCGGTTTTCACGGTGGATATTCCTTACGAAAAATTTTTTAAGAAAGTCAATGTAAACGAGGTCCTTTAAATGTTTCTGTATCGAAAGGCGACGTTCTCGGACGTGGACGAAATTCACGACTTGATTGCAGTTTACGCGGCGCAAGGGCTCATGTTGCCTAAACCGCACAGCACGCTTTATGAGACGTTGCGCGAATTTGTCGTTGCCGAAGAAGTCGAATCAAAAAAAATTGTCGGAGTCGGAGCGTTGCATTTGACGTGGAATGAATTGGCGGAAGTGCGATCGATGGCAGTACATGCAGATTTTTCGCGGCGAGGTATCGGCTCGGCAATCGTCAAGAAACTTTTGGAAGAAGGTCGCGCCGTCGGAGTGAAAGAATTTTTCACGCTGACTTATCGCCCGGACTTTTTCCAATCGCTCGGTTTCACGACGACGACAAAAGAATCTCTGCCGCATAAAATTTGGAAAGAGTGCATCGAGTGCCCGAAGTTCCCGAACTGCGACGAAATCGCAATGACGCTGTGTTAATGCGCAATGTTCCAAAAAAATTTCCCGCTGTCTTTCAAACAGGCAGGGCGGAATTTTTTTTTGTAGAATTTTTCGCACGTGACAAATCTTTGAGGAGTGAGGTCGTTGTTGGAAAAATTGAGGCGAGAAGTTTACGAAGCGAATATCCTGCTGCCGAAACTGTCTTTGGTTAATTTCACGTGGGGCAACGTCTCCGGCATTGACCGCGAAAAAAATTTGTTCGTGATAAAACCTTCGGGCGTCGAATACGAAAAACTTTCGCCGGAAAATATGGTCGTCGTGAATCTTTCGGGCGAAGTGGTCGAGGGCGATTTGAGACCTTCAAGCGACACTTTGACGCACATGGTGCTTTACAACGCGTTTCCGAATATCGGCGGCATTGTTCACGTTCATTCACCGTGGGCAACGACTTTTGCGCAAGCCGGCATTGACATTGAACCATTCGGAACGACGCACGCCGATGTTTTTTATGGCGCGGTACCTGTCTCCGACGCGTTGACAAAAGCAGAAATTGATGACGCTTACGAGGAAAATACCGGCAAGGCAATCGTGAGAACCTTCCGCGAGAGAAATATAAATCCCGACGCCGTGCCCGCAGTCTTGGCCAGACAACATGGGCCTTTCGCGTGGGCAAAGACGCCGCTTAAAGCCGTGGAAGTCGCCAAAACTTTGGAAGTCGTCGCGGAGATGAATTATCACGTGCTGCAGTTGACGCGCGCCGATTCTCGTGTGCCGCAATATCTGCTCGATAAGCATTACTTCAGAAAACACGGCAAGAATGCTTATTACGGGCAAGAAAAATAATTTTTGGAGGAAAGACTTTATGACGGATGAATTTCGCAGAATTCGCATCAAAGGCATCGGACAAGCTGAACAGGCACCCGATTTGATTGTGTTGTCGTTGACGTTGACCGCGCAGAATGTTGAATATGCCGCCGCCGTTAAAATTGGCAGTCAACAGCTTGAAATGCTCCGCGAGGCGATTGTTGAAGCAGGTTTCAAAGCAGACGACTTGAAGACGACGAATTTTGATGTGCGTGCCGTTTATGAGGACGAGGAACGTCGCGAAGGCAATTCCAAACGTTATCGCCAAGTTCTCGTCGGATTTGAGTGCCGTCACGATTTGCGGCTTGAATTTGCTTTCAACAACGACAAACTCAACGCGGCGATTGATACCATTGCAAAATGCCTGTCCGAGCCGAAAATTTCTATCGCGTTCACGTTGAAGGACACCGATGCTTTTGTCGAAAAAATTTTGAAGTCCGCTGCCCGTGATGCGAAACGTAAGGCTAAAGCTCTGTGCGCGGCGTCCGGCGTCAAACTCGGCAAGCTGATTGACATTGACTATTCGCGCGATGAAGTCATTGTTCGCCACGAAGTCAACTTTGCGCCGCAAGCTGTGCTTGGCTGTTCAACCGACAAATCGTTTGATTTTCAGCCCGACGACGTTCGCGCGAGTGATACCGTTGAATTTTTGTGGGAGATTGAGTAAATGGCGCGGCAAATTAAATTTACAATCGGCGGATTTTTCAACGGTTACAAAACGGTTGAGCTTGTCATAAGAAGCGGCAAAGTCACTCGAAAAATTTTGCGCGACGGTTTGCTCAACGTTGACAAAAAAATTCTTCCCGACGCCGAAATTTCCGACACGCAACTTGCAAAACTCGACGCCTTGAAAATTTTCGACTGGAAGAAAGACTATCATGACCCGGACATTTTGGACGGCACGCAATGGGAATTGACTTTCAAGGACGGCAAGAAAATTTATCGCGGTCGCGGCTCGAATGCTTATCCCGAAAATTTTGAGCGGTTTTTGGATTGGCTCGACGATTTTTTTCCGCAGCTTGAGTTTGTTGACCGCAAACGGCTTGAGCGCGTGACGATTGCCTATTCCGACGAAACTTTGACGCTTGACCGCCGCGAAAAAATTTTGACGCTCGACAAGGAAAATTCGCAACACATTTACAGCGTCGACGACGATGAAAAAATTTTCGACACGTGCCAACATTTCATTGACGGCGTTGACAAAATCGACCTTGACGACGATTCAAGCTCGCGGGCGAAATTTGAACTCGTTCGGCACGGCGGAGCAGTTGAAACTTTCACGACGCTTTACAACGAAAACTTTTTGCCGGGACTTACGAATTTCCTTGGCAAGATTCGCGAAGCGATGATTGATTTGACGGCAGAAATTTTCACGCCGGAACCTGTCGA
>CAMNPA010000020.1 GCA_946547205.1 uncultured Selenomonadales bacterium
AACATTGAGCCGGTGTCGCCCATGAAAATTTCTGCGGGATTGAAGTTGTATTTTAAAAAGCCGACTGCCGCGCCCGCCAATGCCGCCGTCAACACCGCGACCAAGATAAAATTTTGTTCGAGCGCGATTAACATGATTGTAAACGATGCGATTGATGCGACGCCTGCCGCCAGACCGTCGAGCCCGTCAATCAAGTTGACCGTGTTTGTTAAGCCGACGAGCCAAAACATTGTAACGAATATCGCCAGGTGCGGTATCGGCAGATTGTCGAAGTAAAAATAATCGCCGAAAGGATCCGTCATGAAGTCAATTCGCACGTCGAAGATTAACACGAGCACTGCCGCCGCGCCGATTTGTCCCAGGAGCTTGAGTTTTGCGGGAAGATTTTTATAATCGTCAAGGAGACCGAGCGCAACGATTAAGCTGCCCGAAACTACCAGCCCGACAGTTTCTTTGACTTGTTCGCCATCAAAGCCGAATTTGAGCGCGACAAAAATTATTGCCGCCATGAAGCCGAAATATATCGCAAGCCCGCCGATTCGCGGAATTGGTTTCTTGTGAACTTTTCGGGCGTTGGGTGCGTCCATTGCTCCGGTTTTTTTCGCCAACAAAATCACTGCCGGAGTCGCGAGCAGAGCGACGATTAACGACACTGCGAACGCCCAAAAATATATCGGCATCAACCAAACGCCCCCTTGTCAAAAATTTTTCGCAAGCAATTCTACAACAGCGGTTATAACTCGTCAATCGCGGCACGGCAAAATTTTCACGACGTTGCCTTGAGCGCGGCGACACTGTAAAATTATCGGCACGATTCACTGGAGATGATGTAATGCATAAAATTTTGGAAGAGGCTCTGCGCGACGAATTGATTTCAAAATCGGCACGACGATTTTCTAAGCGCGGAGAATTTTTGATTTACGGCGTGGCAGGTGCGCAAAAAGTTTTGCCGTTGGCTGCGGCGTTCGAGCTCAATCCGCGACCGATGATAATTTTGGTTAGTGGCAGTGAAAAAATTTCTCCGTGGCGCGATGATTTGTCGGAACTGTTGCCGGGCGTCGAAGTCGTCGAATTGCCCGAGCTTGACTTAATCGACGTGAACGCGTCAACAATCGGCATCGAACGGCAAGCAAAACGTCTGGAAATTTTATCGAGGCTCCTGCGCGGCGAAAAATTCATCGTGTTGGCGTCGACAGTCGCGGCTGTCAAAAAAGATTTCTCGCGGCAAGATTTTTTGAAGTCTCAACTGCGCGTTGAAGTCGGTCAAACTTTGTCGCTTGAAAAATTTTTGGTTAAGCTTGACGAATTCGGCTACGAACGCGCGGACGAGATTGACGCGATTGGCAAATTCAGCGTGCACGGCGGCATTGTCGATATTTTTCCCGTCAACGAGCCGCAACCTTGCCGAATTGAATTTTTCGGCGATGAAGTCGATTCGATTCGTGGCGTCGACTTCAACACGTTGCGTTCCGTGAAAAAAATTCAGTCCGTGACGATTCTGCCGATAAAAATTTTCACGAAGACCAGCGAACCGTTTCTGAACTGCGCGGGCGAAAACGGCACAATAATTTTCGACGAGCCCGCAAGAATTTTCGAGGCGATTCGCACGTTGACTGCCGAAAATCCCGACCTCAAGAAAAAAATTTTCACGTTCGAGCAACTCGTTCAATCGTCACGAGCCGGAAGTTTGATTTACTTTGAACTGCTGCTGAAAAAAATTCGCGGCGTCGAACCAACGGAGACAATCGGCATCACGGCGGCGAACGTCACGAGCTTTCAAGGGCAGACGCAATTTTTTATGGAAGAACTTGCGCGATTGACGGAGCTTGAGCAAAAAATTTACTTCCTGTTCACGAGCCAAGCGAAACTCACCGGCATGATGAAACTTTTGGACGAACGCGGCTTGACGGGAATTGAACTGCGACTCGGCAACTTGAGCGACGGTTTTTCATTGCCGAACATCAAGCTGACCGTCATGACGGAGAAAAATATTTTCGGCGGACAAAATCATCATAAGCGCGCGAAAAATTTTTCGGACGTCGGCGACAAGATTAGACACTTCAGCGACATCAAGCCCGGCGATTACGTCGTGCACGTCGACAACGGCATCGGCAAATATCTCGGCGTCGAGACGTTGGAATTTGACGGCGTGCGCAAAGATTTTCTGCACATTCAATACGGCGGCGCGGATAAGCTGTTTGTGCCCGTCGAGCAGGTGCGTTATCTGCAAAAGTACATTTCCGACGATAACGCTGTCCCGAAATTGTCGCGGTTAGGTTCGGGCGATTGGGCGCGTGCAAAATCGAGAGCCGCTTCCGCAGTCGAAGACATTGCCGAAAAACTTTTGGAACTCTACGCCAAACGCCAGCAAGCTCCCGGTTTTGCCTTCGACGCTGACGACGCCACTCAACACGAATTCGAGGACGCTTTCCCTTATGAAGAGACTGCAGACCAGATTCGCGCCGTCGCTGAAATTAAACGCGACATGGAACGGCAAAGACCTATGGACAGATTGATTTGCGGCGATGTCGGATTCGGCAAAACTGAAATTGCGATTCGTGCGGCGTACAAGGCGGCGATGAACGGCAAGCAATGCGCAGTTCTCGTTCCTACGACCGTTTTGGCTCAACAGCACTATCAGACGTTTTCAGAACGATTCGCGGGATTTTTGCCGACTGTCGACGTGATTTGCCGATTCAGATCTCCGCGCGAACAGCGTTTGACATTGCAGAAAGTCCGCGCAGGTCAAGTGGACGTTTTAATCGGCACGCACGCAATTTTATCGAGCAGGATTCAGTTCAAAGATTTGGGCTTGCTGATAATCGACGAGGAACAACGTTTCGGCGTCAAACAGAAAGAAAAAATTCGCGCGTTGAGTGCCGGCGTTGACGTGCTGACATTGAGCGCGACACCGATTCCGCGAACGTTGCACATGAGTTTAGTCGGAGCACGCGACATGAGCTTGATTGAGACTGCACCGGCGGAACGTTTTCCCGTGCAAAGTTACGTTATCGAAGACGACGACACGATAATTGCGGAGGCAATTCGGCGGGAAATTCGACGCGGCGGACAAATTTATTTCGTGTACAACCGCATTGAAACGATTGACATCATGCGCGACCGATTGTTGCAACTCGTGCCCGAAGCGAAAATTCGAACTGCTCACGGTCAAATGTCGTCGGACTTGCTTGAACAAATCATGATGGATTTTTACGAGGGCGCGTTCAATGTGCTGTTGACGACGACGATTATTGAGAGCGGGCTTGACGTTGCCAACGCGAACACGATTATTGTTTACGACGCGGACAATTTCGGGCTTGCGCAACTGTATCAAATGCGCGGACGTGTCGGACGTTCGCACAGGATGGCTTTTGCGTATTTTGTTCACCGCGCCGATAAAATTTTGGGCGAGACTGCGGAGAAACGTCTTCAAGCGATGCGCGAGTTTGCTCAACTTGGTGCGGGCTTTAAAATTGCGATGCGTGATTTGCAGATTCGCGGCGCAGGAAATTTGCTCGGTGCTCAACAACACGGTCACATTGCGGGCGTAGGCTTTGAAATGTACTGCAAACTTTTGGAAGACGCCGTCAACAAACTTCAACACAAAAAAGTTGAGAGCGTCAATGAGCCCGACCCGATAATCAGCCTGTCGACCGAAGCTTTCATCAATCGCGAATACATTTCCAATTCCGGCGACAAGATTGAGATTTATCGGCGACTTGCGGTCGTGCGCGAAGATGTCGAGGTAAAAGATTTGCGCGAAGAATTGGCGGACAGATTCGGCAAATTGACGGAGCCGGTTGAAAATTTGTTGCAGGTTGCGCGAATTCGACTTGCCGCGAAAAATTTGGGCGTGCGTTCGATTCGTGAACAGAATTTGCGCGTGGAAATCGTCTTCGCCGACGTGAAAAAAATTTCGACGCAAGGTTTGCTTGAGCTGTCAAAAATTTTTCGCCGCGATTTAAGATTCGTCGAGAACGAGCAACGAATTTTCGTAACGTTCAAGACAACAAAAAATCTCCTCACACGAATTTTGAACGTATTGAGGAGTTTGATGCCGAGATAAAAATTTTTGCCACAATGGTAAAAAAATAGACCGCGCATGGACGCGCGGTCGTCGACATGCTGAGCGTGACGCGAAGCTGTCGACACTTAACGCTGATGCAAGTCTCAACGTCGAAACCATGATGACCAAACGTTAGAACATTGACGAGCTGAATCAACGTGAGCGGCTGAACGTGTCGAAAAGTTTGTATCGCTCCGCGCGCAGCGGCGAGTTTCTTTGCTACTTTCTTTGCTCGGTCAAAGAAAGTAGATCCTAAACATAAAAAGAAATTATTTGATGAACATTCGCTTGAACAGTTCGACGAAATTTTTGCACGCCGTCGACAGCGTTTGATTTTTCCGCCACGCAATGACCGTGTGCGTCGTCATTTCCGGTTCGACAATTCGTTTGTAAATCAAATCGCCGTCCGTGAGCAACCGCTTGCTTGAAACAGGAATCATTGCCATTCCGAGATTCATCTTGACCATCAACAAATCTTGAACGATGCTGTCCGACACGCAAATAATTTTCGGATTGAAGTCAAGTTTTTTGCACGCCGCGATAAAATTCGACTTCCAACGCAACGGAATTATCAGCTGCTGATTTTCAAGCTCCGCCAATTTAATTGTTTCATCGTCCGCGCCGCAAACGTTCTGCGAATTCATGACCATAACGAGCGGTTCATTTGGCAGGACGAGCAATTCATAGGCGAGATTGTCAACTTGCGTGCGAGTGATGGCAATTTCAATCAATCGGCTGTCCAAAAGCTCCAAAATTCGTGCGCCTTCCGCTTCCCAAATTTCAAACATCACGTCGGGATAAGTCTTGCGGAATTCGGCGATAAGGTCGGGCAAAATCATCGCGCCGCTCGTCGTGATTGTGCCAATGCGAATCGTGCCCTTGGTGCCGCTGCCAATTTCGGTGATTTCGCGAACAGTGCCGTCAACCATGCCCAAAATGCCTTCGACGCGATTGTAAAGAACTTGCCCGGCTTCGGTGAGTCGAATTCTACGCGAGCCGCGTTCAAAAAGTTTCACGTGCAAATTTTCTTCCAGATGTTTCATTTGCCGACTGAGAGCCGGCTGAGCAATTCCGAGACGTTGCGCCGCGTGGCTGATGTTTCCTTCTTCGACGATGGCAAAGAACGCCCGCATGTCCTTTATGCCGATAGTTTGTCCCATTTCGTTAAATCATCTCCTAAAATTTATTTTCACTGCCGGCACTTCAAATGTTGAGAATATTATAACACACCTTTGCACGAAGCGGCAACAGTTATAGATTTTATCGGCGGCGTGTGCTAAGATATGGCGCATGATTTGAACGCAGGTGGTCGCATGAAATTTTATCCGATAAATTTAAACGTCGCGGGCAAAAATTGCGTGGTAGTCGGCGGCGGCGAAGTTGCACTTAGAAAAATTCGCGGGCTGTTGGAATCAGGAGCTGTCGTCAAAGTCATTGCTCCGAAAATCTGCGCGGACATCGATGAACTTTTCAAACGCGGAAAAATTTCTTTGACACGAGAAAAATTTTCGCCCGACATGTTGAGCGACGAATTGATTTTAATCGCGGCAACGGACAATCCCGAAGTCAATCGGCAGGCGTCGGAAGCGGCACTGTCCAAAAAAATTCTCGTCAACAGCGTTGAAGGCTCAAGCGGCAATTTCGTCGTCCCGTCACGAATTCGGCGCGGCGACCTGCTGTTGACCGTCTCGACCGGCACGAATTCTCCGGCGTTTTCCAGATTTTTGCGGCAGATGTTGGAATTGGAACTCGGAGAAAATTTCGGCGCGGGATTGAAACTTATAGCCCGTTATCGCGAAAAAGTCAAGGAACTTTTGCCGAATCCCGATGCGCGGAAAATTTTTTGGCGAAAACTTTTGACGCAAGACATATGGAAACTTTTAAAGCTCGGCGAATTCAAACGGCTGGAGGATAGAATTAACAATGCACTTGAAGATTTTGGGATTGAATCACACGACGGCACCGATTGAAGTCCGTGAAAAATTTTCCGTCGACAAAGAGGCTCTGCGGCGCGGACTGGAAAATCTCGACGACTACGACGGCTTGAGCGAGGCAGTTGTCCTGTCCACGTGCAATCGCAGTGAAATTTACGCCGTCACCGCTGAAGGTTGCGAAGTTGCCGTTCATCAATTCCTTAACGATTTAATCGGCGGCATTGACGAAAAATTTCTTTACGAATACGACGACGAACATTGCGCGAAACATTTGTTTGAAGTTGCGGCGGGACTTGATTCGCTCATCGTCGGCGAAGGTCAAATTCTTTCACAAGTCAAAGAAGCTTACTCAATCGCCAAGGCTGCTCAAGCGACGGGCACAATTTTAAATACGCTGTTCAATCGGGCAATCGCGGCGGGAAAACGTGTGCGCACGGAAACTCGAATCGCCTATAACTCGGTGTCGGTTTCATCGGCGGCAGTTGAATTGGCGGCTCGGAAACTCGGCGGCTTGTCTGATAAAAGCGTTTTAATCTTCGGCGCGGGCAAAATGGCTCAACTCACGGCGAAACATCTGCTTGCACACGGCGTGAAAAAAATTTTCGTCGCCAATCACCACATCGAACGCGCAATCGAAATGGCATCGCGAATCGGCGGGCTGGCTGTCGCGTGGGAAGAAGCACTAATCGGCGCGGCTCAAGTCGACATAATCATTACTTCAACCGGCGCACCGCATTACGTCATCAAACCTTGGCAAACTCAACAGCTCATGGCACGTCGAAACGGACGCGGAATTTTTTTCATCGACATTGCAGTTCCGCGCGACGTTGATCCCGAAGTCGGCAAGATTAAAGGCGTGACGTTGTACAACATCGACGATTTGGAAAGTGTCGTTGAAAAAAATTTGCAGGCTCGTCAGCGCGAGGCACTCTTGGCAAAAAAAATCGTCGCTGAAGACGCGGCGGCGGTTATGGAACGTTTCAAATATTTAAAATTTCGTCCGTTGATGGCGAATTTGTCGGAGCGTGCGGAAAAAATTCGGTTGCGAGAAATTCGACGCGTGTCAAGCAAATTGCCAAACCTGACCGACGACGAACGCAAAATCCTCGACCAAATGACGCGCCGCATTGTCCGAAAGCTCCTGCGTCTGCCGATGATGAAACTCAACGCTTCTGCCGGCACCGTTGACGAAAATTTTTACGCGCAAGCAATGCAGGCACTTTTCAACGCTTGAACGAAAATTTTTTGCAAGGAGATTTTTTATGGCGCAGGACTCATCAATTTTGGCGCACCTGCAACGTTTCGGCAAGGCATTGATGTTGCCAATCGCGATATTGCCGGCGGCGGGACTTTTACTCGGAATTGGCGGCGCACTGTCCAATCCCGACACTTTGCGCGCTTACAAATTTTTGGACATACAGCAACTGCAATATCTCTTTCAACTGATGGCGGCGGCAGGAAATATCGTCTTCGCGAATTTGCCGATACTCTTTGCAGTCGGATTGGCGACGGGTCTCGCGCGTCAAGACAAAGGCACCGCAGGAATTGCCGCACTCGTTTCAATGCTGATAATGAACGCGACGATAAACACCGTGCTAAAACTCACCGGCAACTTGGCAACAGAAAATCTCGTCGGCGCAGGGCAAGGCTTGTGTTTGGGAATTCAAACGTTGGAAACGGGCGTATTCGGCGGAATGTTAATCGGCGTGACGGCTTATCTGATTCACGAACGATTTTACAAAACTCAACTGCCGCAATTCCTCGGTTTCTTCGGTGGCTCGCGTTTCGTCCCGATAGTCTGCGCAGTCGCGTCAATCGCTCTGGGAATTTTGGTCTACGTCATTTGACCGGGCTTTCAAGCGATAATTTTTTCGTGCGGCAATTTCTTCGCGGCGACAGGTTATATCGGCACGCTGATATACGGCTCGCTCCTGCGAATCCTCGGCTTGTTCGGACTGCATCACATTTTTTATTTGCCGTTTTGGACGACGGCATTGGGCGGCACGGAAATTGTCAACGGTCAACTGATCGAAGGCACGCAACGAATTTTTTTTCGCGCAACTGGCTGATCCTTCCACGACGAAATTTTATGAAGGCGTCTCGCGATTCATGTCGGGCAGATTTATAACGATGATGTTCGGACTGCCGGGCGCAGCGTTGGCACTGTACAAAACCGCTAAGCCCGAAAATAAAAAGATCGTCGGCGGAATGATTCTTTCAGCGGCTTTAACGTCGTTCTTGACGGGCATCACAGAGCCGTTGGAATTTTCATTTCTCTTCGCCGCGCCGCAACTCTACTTCTTGCACGCCTTCTTCGACGGTTGCGCGTTCATGTTGGCGCACATCTTCCAAATCACAATCGGACAAACTTTTTCCGGCGGGCTGATAGATTTTATTCTGTTCGGAATTTTGCAAGGCGTTGACAAGACGAATTGGATTTACGTCCCGATAATCGGCGTCGTATGGTTTTTCCTGTATTATTTCTCGTTTAAATTCATGATTGAGCGATTCGACTTCAAAACGCCCGGTCGCGAAGACAATCTCGCTGCCGATGAAAAAAATTTGACTGACGACGAACAAACGGAGTTAATCTTTTCGGGATTCGGCGGTCGTGAAAATATCGCAGACTTGGATTGTTGCATAACTCGATTGCGCGTGACCGTCAAAAATCCCGAACTCGTCAACGACGAGACTTTGACACGCAGCGGCGCGAAAGGCGTCATTAAACGCGGCAACGGCATTCAAGTCATTTACGGCACGCAGGTCATTGCGATAAAAACTCGGCTCGAAGAATTTTTATGACATGGAGGCGATTGTTATGAAAAAAATTTTTACGGCGTTGACAGTTGCGCTTATCGTCACGTTCACGGCAAATCTTTGCGCGGCAAATCGTTATGACAACGATCCAAATTATGTTTTTGTCACAGCCGCTCAAGGTTCAATATATTTAAGTACAAGAAGTATTGACGTACAAGAATATAACCCGCCGCATTATCAGATTGCCGGAACTTTCGTTTGGACAAATGGCGAAAGAGAAGATTGGTTCTCAGTAGCTATAAGGTACAACTGGTACACCAAAGAAACATTTAGTCGTGACAAAAATGGCTATTGGCAAAAAGATGAGATTGCTAATCCTAATGATGGTGGTCTCGGTGCTTCTGGGAGAGAGAGAAAATTTGTTGACGCGTTGTTCAGAGCGGCTTACGGCATGGATTTTTACGGATATTAATTGGAGGCGGTTGTCATGAAAAAATTTCTCTCGGCGGCATTGGTTGCGCTTATCGTCACGTTCACGGCAAATATCTGCGCGGCAAATGATTATGACAACGATCCCGATTATGTTTATGTTGGCAATGCACCTTCAGTAAAAATTTATTTAAACTTAAGAAGTGTTGATGTCCAAGAATATAATCCTCCACATTACCAAATTGAGGGGCATTTTGTAGATGTATGGGTAAGACCAGATAGAGTCACATCATATAATGTCGCTATTAGATATAATTGGTACACGAAAGAAACTTATCGTCGTGACGAATATGGAAATTGGCAAAAAGATGATGTAGGCGGGAGCACAAATCGCGGGACATTTACCAGACGCGAGACGCTTCCCAGAAAATATGCCGACGCGCTGTTCAGAGCTGCTTACGGCATGGATTTTTACGGTTATTGATTGACCGTCTCTAAAAAAATCAGCCTCGGCAAAACGTCGGGGCTTAAACTTTTTTGACGGAATGAGGGATTGTATTGCAAAGAATCAGAATCGGGACGCGGGCAAGTCGATTGGCACTGTGGCAAGCAGAATTCGTCGCGGCGGAGCTGAAAAATTTTTTCCCTGCGCTTGAAATTGAACTCGTCAAAATTCACACGACGGGCGACAAAATTTTGGACGCACCGCTTGCGAAAATCGGCGGCAAAG
>CAMNPA010000021.1 GCA_946547205.1 uncultured Selenomonadales bacterium
TCCGTCCAGCCGTTCTTATAAAAAAATTCTTTGATTTCCATTTTCAACCTTTGGGACGAGATTTTAAAGTATATGCACTCGTCCGCATTCCACATGTAAACGACAACCTCATCCGTATCACGACGTTTATTTTCCAGAACAATACGTTTGTCCATCGTGAATTTGTACAGCAGATCCAAAAGCGTTTTTCTGTCGTTGACTGCATTCGTGCCTGAAGGAAGAATCTGTCCCGTATTAAAATCCACGATACCAGACGTGTCTTCAATTTCCTTTAGTGCCCGTTTGTGCTCCTCTTCTTCAATGTAAAGTGCCCTTGCTTGTTCTACCGCTAGTTTATTCTCTTTTTCTTTTCTCGAAAGTTCCCTTTTGTCCTTCATCTCCATATAATTTTCTGATTGAGCCTGCTCAAAAGAAATACCAGCGTCAGCCGGATTCATAACGCGAGAAATTATTTTTAGCTTCTTAGGTAATGTCATCATCTGCATTGAGTCAGGCTTTTGCGTTGGAGCGGGAAAATTCGCGTTATATGTATCACTTGGCACAGTTGCTACAGCCGTTGACGTTTTTTCTGTCCTTCTTGTTCGATTATCGGAAAGCTTATTATTCACTGTGTCTCTTAATTCTTGATTAGAGTGTGTTGGTAAAGTCTAAAGTTGAATCAAAAGTGCAGATAGAATAACAAAATTGAGAAAGCAGACAGCTAATTTGTCATAACGAGTGGCTATGTGTCGACGATTCTTTATCCGTAAGAAGAAGAGTTCAACGACATTGCGAGTCTTGTAAAGGTCTCTATCAAACTCATGAAATGCTCGCGAGTTCGCTTTGTCGGGGATACAAACAATGCCGCCTTGCTCTTGAATAAACTGGCGAATACGAGCCGAACAAAAAGCTTTGTCGCCTAAAACCGTTTTGTCCTCCAATTTTACTTTACTCAAAAGTTCTGTTGCGCATTCCGAATCATGAATATTCCCGCCGGTCAGCAATAACCCGATGATTTGAAAATTTTCCGTAACAAGAGCATAAATTTTGGTCGTTTTGCCAACACGCAACACTCCGATTGCTTGATTGCCATATTTTTTCAAAGCTATTGCGGCGTGCTGGTGCACCTTGCAAAAGGTTGAATCAATTTCAACGAGCAAGTATTTTTCAGTATTTGCGACCAACGCTTGCAAGATGTTCTCGAAAACGTTGTCAATGCACCACTAACAGAATTTGTGATAAATACTGTTCCAGTTTCCGAAATGAGCGGGCAAATCGCGCCACGCGGCTCCTGAAGATAATATCCACAAAATGGCATTGAATACCTTTAAGGAATTTAAAGCAGGTCGTCCTGTCGACTTCGGAGCCGGTAACAGCGGGGCGATTATTTCCTGTTGCGCTTTTGTAAGGCAGTAACGAGAGTGGTAAAATGAGTTTGACATAAGCAATTTCCTTTGGGCAGTTTTTCAAATTCATTTTACCAAAGTTTTTGCCTATGTTTTATTTTTGGACTTTACCAACACGCTCTAGTGACGTGACTTGACGGCAAAAAATATTCCGCCCGATTGAAAAATTTTAATCTGGCGAAATGTCAATGAGCAGACGATTTTCAAATTTTGCTTGTGGTTGATGTTTGGTTGTTGCCTTCTAAATCCTCTAATGTGGTCGTCGGAGTGGTGTCGGCGGTTTTTTGCAACATGTTTGCCAAAATCTGTTTGCCGTTGGTTTTAATCGCGGTGTGATCTTCGGCTTTTTTCAACTCGTCGTCTCTGGCAAGTTCGCGTTCAATTTCCGCAATCAGTACCGCCTGCGTGAGTGTGGGCATATTCTTTGAACGAGCCTCGACGCAGGCATTGACAACCGCATTGCGAATGGAGCGACCGCTCAGCGTGTATGATTTCGCCAACGCGGGAATGTCCACGTCGTCCGCAAGCGGTATCTTCAGCTTGACTTTGGCGTTGTCGGTCGGCAACAGGTGCACGCGCCAAATTTTTTCGCGCATGTTTTCATCGGGCAAGTCGAATTTGATGCTTGTCAGTCGCGAAGCAAAGGCGCGGTCGTAGTTTACGACGAGATTGGTTGCGAAAATCACTATGCCGTGAAATTTTTCCAGACAGATGAGAATTTGACTGCGCATGGAGTTTATCGCTTGCTCGGAGCCCTGCGTTACATTCGTCAATCGTTTGGACAGCAACGAGTCCGCCTCGTCAATGAACAGCAACGCATCTTGCTCCGTTGCAGATTTGAATATCGCTTGAACGTTTTTCGGACCTTCGCCGTGATATTTGCTCTCGATGTCCGCGTAACTTGCGCGGATAATGTTTTTTTTCAACATATTTGCCAGCGCGTCCGCCGCCAATGTTTTGCCAGTGCCGGGCGGTCCGAAAAAATTCAGTGCGCAAATCGGATTCGGCATAATGGCGTAAAGTCCCCATTCCTCGAAAACTTCGCGCTCCAATTCAATCCGCTTGCACGCACGCAAAATTTCGTCCAATGTTTTTTGCGGCAGTTGCAGTCGCTCAAAATTTTCATGCGGCTCCTCTGCGGTGTAAATACTCGGCGGCTCGTCGTCGTCGGGAGATTTTTTCTTCGCCTCCGGCGACGGGAGCGGCTCGCCCGTTCGTGTGCCGACTTTGCCGTTGAATCCCATCCATTTGGGAAAAATTTTGTAAAGCCGTGCCGACACGCGCTTACGCAAATAATCGAGCATCGTCCCTTCGTTGAGCACGCGACTGCCGCCCGATATGTCAAGCACCACATCATATTTTTTTTGAGCGTTGGAGGTTCCTTCGCATAAAACGGTTTGTACATCGTTCGGCGCGACGGAAAAAATTTTGCAATACTCCTCGCGCACGACGTTTAAAACGTTTTCTTGCTCTCCGGCGTTGAGCATGTCCATCTTGCCGAAAAGTAAAATCACTTGAATCTTGGTCATTGTATGCGGCGCGTCGAGTGCGCCCGTCACCTCCCGTTCAGCCGTTCTTGACGACAAGTGCGCCGTCGTTTTTGTCCAAAAGGTTGACGATTCTCTCGTCCATGTCGTTGGTCTTGGTAATTTTTATGTCGTCGGACAAAACGTTGCCTTCCTCGTCCGTGGTCGCAGTGATGACGCCTTCGCCGCGCAACTGTTCTTCCAATTCGCTCAAAGCCTGAACATTGCCTTCACGTTCTTTTTGTTTGACGATTTCATTGAGGATCGGTTTAACTGACGTGACGACAACTTTGCCGCCGACCCGCTTGCGCAAAAGTTCTTTGAGCTTTTTGAGCAAATGTTCCAGAACAATTTTAGCTATCCATGCGATTAACGCGATAAGCGCGGCGATACCCAAGAACATTATGATTTTAACGAGCACGGCAACGAGCATTGCAAAAATCGTGAACATATTCAACGCCTCCTAGTCCATGAGTTTCCATGTTTCGCCGCCGAGAAATTCCATCACGTCCGCCGCAACCGACTTCGCCAAAAGCCTCCGCCCGACGCATGCTTCGTTGTCTACCATTATTTCTTTCAAGTCTTTGTTGAGCAAAATCTGAACAACCTCGTATTGATTTCCGCGCGGAGTGACTTTTAAAACGCAATTCTTCGCTTCGGGATATTCCATGCGCTTTTCAAGGTAAAATTTTCGCGCGTTCTCCATGGTGAATTGCTTCGGGCGGACTTCTTCGCCGCCGATTGCCTGCCACAAACTCATCATTGCCCGATCCGTTAAATTCATCCCGGTTCGCTCCTCTCACAACGTGATCTTTACCTTCATGCCCTTTTGGATTGACGGGTCGACGCCTTGACTGCTCTCAATTTTGATGTCTTGCCCTTCAAGTTCTTTGCAGTCCGAAATAAGCACCGACAACGTAATTTCGTTGGGCTTAGTCTCCTTGACGTACATGCCGACCATTTTCCCCATTGCTATTCGGGCAATGTCGCTTTTCTTGCGGTGAATCGCTTGACGAATGATGTCGGCGATGTTTGACTTGGTGATTCTCTCCGCGACCTTGTAGACGAGGAACACTGCCGCTGCGCCGAACAATGCCGCAACCACGCCGCTTAAAATATCCCAGCCGTATTCCAAAATCAACTCTTCCATGTTGCGTCCTCCTCACGATGTTACGACGAATTCATCACTGCCCTTGAAGTTGTCGCGCATTTTTTTCGATATCGAACTGAAGCTGAAAAGTTGCATGTCCAAGATCTCTTCGCTTTTGGCGTCCATCATGCAACCGATAAGATTTTTATTCGCGTCGATGCTTTGCGCGTCTTTCAAGCCGAGTCGTTTTATCCAAGCGGCAGTCGGTTTCACGACGATAATTTTAAAGTCGCCTTGCGGACGTTTGCGCTTTACCCATGCCAAAAGCGAGCGTCCGTCAAATTCGTCGTCGACAATCTGATTCCTTACCAAATCTTCCACCGATATGAGTGCTGACTTTGACGGGGACAAGATGCCTTTTTTTATCGCGAACACTGCGCAACCGCCGCCGACCACTGCCGCTATCAGCCAAGGAGTCATTGATTCAAACATGTTGCAGACCTCCCGTTTGTCCTTTCGACCGCAGAATATCATATCCGCTACTTGAATCCGTTTGATTTTTCGACGCTAATCTTTGAGGAGTTTGATAAGCAATTCTGCCGTCGTGCCGCTCAAAATATTTCCGACGCGATAAATCGGCTCGGTGTCCGCTGTCAGATAATTTTTGTCGTCGCGCAGTTGCCGCCGATATACGCCGATTTTTTTGAGTTCGCGCCATGAATAACGGAAGGGCAGTCGCTCAAGTGAAATGCGACCGGATACGCCCGCCGCCGTAATTGCCGTGCCTAACATTTCGTCGCCGTCAAAGAAAGTTTCTGCCGCAAAAATTTTCTCGTCGGGATTCATCCAAAACATCGCGCGAATTTTTTCTTGCAAGTCGTCGTCAAGCATGGTCTTGCACGCGGTTTGATTTTGGTAAGTCGCGGCGAATTCGGCACAAATTTTTTCGACGAGCGGATTTTCTTCAACCGGAGACAGTTCGCCGATTTTTTTCAGCGCGGCATCAAATCCGCGTCGTGCCGCTACTTCGCGCAGTCGCCGAATAATTTTCACGTCGGCATTCGGAAAATCTTCCATTATTACGGAGTAAATGTACATCGCCTTCGCGTCGCCGTGAAAAGCAGCCGCTTTGAAAAGATTTTCCATCATGAATCGCGATTTGGGCACGCCGTCCCCGCGCAAATATTTTTCGCCCAACATGACAAGTGCGGGAGTGATTCCGTTCGCTACCGCCCGATGCAATTCAAGTTGCGGGAAATTTTCTTCGTCAGCATCTTCGTCGTCCAGCAAAGTCCGGAAGTAAAATCCCGGATAATCTTTCTTGAAGGCATCCGAACGAATCCACCGCCGCAACTCTTGTATCCGTTCGACGCCTCCGAAATTCGGCAAGCTTTGCATGAGCCAAACGAAATAAATCCCCAAATCGCGCGGTCGTTCAAGCGGTCGGCTTAAAATTTCTTGGAGGTCAAGGTTGAGTTCGCCGCATTGTTTCATGAGCAACGACGCCACTGCCCGTTCGGAGCCGCACGCAAAAAGCGCGGCGCGGTCGATTGAAAATTGTGCGGCGATGTTCCACGTGGCGAACGCGCTCCACAACGTCTTGCCCAACGCCTCGCCCATTGGCAACGAATTCGCGCATCCTTCCAAAATTTTCAGCAACTGAAGATTTTTCACGTGCCCGATTTTTATGCGCCCCAATGCTTGCCCGAACAATGCCAACAATTCCTCGTCGCTCAAATCGTCAACGGTGTCGCTGACCACGATGATGTAGCTGTCGGAGTCCGAGCCGCTCACGTCGAACTTTATTGCGTAATCGAACTTTAAATACAGCGGATAACGTTCACGGCAATCAAGTCGCGCCAACGCCGTTTCGTACAACCGATTCAGTCGCGGCGCGGTAAATTTCGTCACGGGATACAGATTCAGCGACGCGTCCGCACGTTCGTTTATGCGATTTTTCAGCTCGGAACCTTTGTTCGCAAGCTCATCGTACAGCGGATTGTTTTGGCATTCGCGTTGGGATTTTTCTTCAAGCGGATGAATCAAGTCCGCCTCAAAAATTTTCTCGAACGGTATTTTCATTGCAGACCCCTCCTCCGATGAAATTCCGCAGTTCGTCGTAACGGCGCGGCAACCACGAATAATCCGTGAAATAGCCGAAGACTTCGCCGACGATTTGCATGGGATTTTCGTGCCGGAAGTAGCGTTGCGTTTGTTCAAGGAAAGTGTCCTCGTCCGTGCCGAAGTCGAAATTTTTCAATATGTCATTCGGTACGACGCCGAACAAAATATTTTTCAACGCCAAAGACAAATCGTCCGTCGCCAACAAAACCGCGCGATCGAGCGAAAGTTTTCGGGCGCGGTTCCACTCGTAAAGTAACGCAATCAATCCCGACCCGATTATCGGCAAGCCGCCGATGCCGCTCATGTTTTCTGCCGCCCAAATGAAAAACGTCAGCTTGTTATGACCCGCCGCAATCGCCGCCGCCTGCGCATAAAGTCGCGCCTGAATGAATTCGTCGGCGCAACCGACAAGCGAATCGGGAATCAAAATCGCGGGCGTGTTATAGCCGACGCATGAAATTTCGGTATCGTAGTTTCGCGTGCGATAGAGCTTGCAAGGCTCCAGCCCAAACTTTTCGCAGGCGACATCGCGCATTTGTGTCAAGACGCCTTGAGAAATTTTCGGGAACGACGAGTCGTAAACATAGTCGCAAACTTCGTCGAGCCCTTCGTTGTGCAGCCGGTCAAACCATGACTTGAACGGCGTCTCCGAAAAAATTCGCGCCGTCAAAGCCGCGTCTTCCTCGTGAAGGAAATCTTTGGTCGAAATCATTGCGCCGACCTCCTCGCCAAAAGTTTTTCGTAGTCGCCGCGATACCACGTCAGCAACTCGCGCAGTCGAATCGGAGCCGGCGACGTGTCGCCGACGAGCCGCTTGTACAGTTTCGCGTTTTCGGTCAGCATGTCGAAACTTGTCACTTCCGCTTCCGACAAATAATTTTCGACGAATTGCAAAGTTTCGTCGTCGTCCAAAAAGCGTAGGTCCGAAAGCGGCATACCCGCTTCGACCAAAATGCACCGCGCCGCCGCAGGAAAATTTTGGCAACAGAGCAGTCCGCCGCGATCGCTTGACAAGTCCGCCGCTCGAAGATACGACATCAACGTCAATGTCAAAGGTGCCGTCAACATGCCGCCGCACAGCACAGAACTTATCGTCGCCAACTGCACGTGCCCGCCCTTGAACATGCTCAGCGCGTTGCCCAAAGCGAACAGTTGCATTTGTCTGTCGAATTCGTTCAGGATGTAGTCGGGTATGAGCATTTGACTGTAATCCGTGCCGCCTGCGGTGATTTTCAATTCGCGTTCGCGGCGCACGAAAATTCGCGGCACTTTCGACCAATTAAGTATGCGGCAAGCTTCTTCCGCCACGTCAAAGACTTCGGGAGCCGTTTGCCGACTAAGCTCAACCCATTTGCCCTCGGTTATTTGCCGCACGAATTGGACGCTCAAATCGTTTACCAAATTGAGCCCTTCGCGAAGTAGCGGGAACTTGCTCGGATTTTTGTCGGCAAAAAATTTTTCGTCGGGGTGCATGTAATCTTCAACCGTGAGTCCGCTCAATGTGATTCTGTTCAATGCGCTGCCCTCCAGTCAAGACATTTAAAATGCAGCGCGAACATTTGCCGTATCAGACGCCGCATCTAAAAAATTTTTTTCGGAACAGCCGAAAATTCAGCTGATGCCGACAACGAGTTTCCCGCAATATGGCGTGGAATAGTGACCGCATGAGCCGTTTGTGCCGTGGACGCGATTTTGCTCCCGCTTGAGCACGGCGGGTTTACGATACTTTTTCTTCATGATGGGTGCTCCTTTCGACTGAAAAAATTTATCCCATGACTTCGGCGGCGGCTTGAGCCATAAGCAAAGTCTCGCCGCAGTCGCTGAAGTCGCCGTGACCTTTGTTAATCAAGTCGGCAACACAAACGGTGCAATGCCGCAAATATTTACACGTCGCGCATTGCGGAGTGACATCGCGCATCACGAGATTTTTTAGTTTCTTGTCGCGCATACGTTCCCAAACGGTTTGCAAAGCCTCTTCGCGCAGTGAGCCGAACGACTCACGAAAAGTTATGCAGGGGTGTACGCCGCCGAATGGATCGACCGACATTTCGCCGAGCCCCGCGCCGCAAGTTTCCTCTTCGAGAATTTCTTCGCGCGAAAATTTTTTGGCAGTCGGATCGGTTGAAACATAACGCGCTTGCAATTCATAAAATTTTTTGTACAGCTCCACGTCGCCCAACGCATAATCGGCGGCGCATTTGCATTCGTGACCTTCGACGATTCGCGGAGAGACTGCAACGTAAATGTCCAGCCGCTTGCCCATCCGGTAAAGACTTTCAATCGAATCGAGATTTTGTTTCATGACAATGCCTTTGATAAATGTGTTGATGCCCGCCGCTTTGAACATCAGTACCGCCTTAAGCGTTTTGTCGAAGGAGCCCTTTACGCCGGTTATCGCGTCGTGCTCATGGGCAATGCCGCTGTACAAGCTGACCGAAATGGCATTGACGCCCGCCGCGCAAAGTCTGTCGAAAATTTCATCGGTAAGCCCGACGCCCGTCGTGTAGATGTTGACAATGAAACCGAGCTTCGTCGCGTATTCGACGATGTCGCACAGGTCGGGACGCAGGAGAACTTCGCCGCCCGTGAGCAAAATGTTTATGCAACCCATTTCGCGCGCCTGCCGCAAAATTTTTTTGTACTCGTCGAGCGACAGCTCAACTTTGTCGCAAAATTTCGGCGCGTCGTCAATGTAGCAATGAATGCACCGCTCCACACAACGCCACGTCAATTCAAAGCTGATAGAAAACAGCTTGTGACGCTTTGCAAAGTTCCGCGCGACTTCCAACGGAATTTTGTTTGACCACGGCTCTTCGCGCTCGTCAAATTCCGTAAAAATTTTTTCCGACAACATTTCGTCAACGAACTCTCCAACGTCGCGCTGAACCTCTTGGGCATCTTCGTCGTCATATTTCGCAACAAAATAATTCAGCACCTCTGGCACCGAACACGTCGGGTTGACCGCAACGTAATCCAAAATTTCTTCGGCGATGCCCTCCAAAATATAATCGCGCTGCCTGTTAATGTCGTGAACGTAAACTTTGTTGTCGAACGGGTGATACGAAATTCCACGCGCAAGTTTCATCTGAAATCATCTCCTTACGACGACATTATAAATTTGCGCCGAGAATTTGTCGTTCGACTTTCCGAAACGACGTTGTTATTCGCCGATTCTTTCGCGGGTATGTATCTTATGAAGATATTCTTTACTTTACCGAAAATTCCTTCGTTGTTTTTTTCGGGCAGAAAAAAATTCCGTCGCAGCAAATTTTTTCGCGATGGCGGCGGAGTAAAATTCATTAATCAATGTTTATATCTTCATCATAGAAAAAATTGTTACCCATGATAAGATTGGCTGACTTGCGCACCAACTTACGACGATCGGAATTGTTATCGCCGGAAGCGGAGGCAAGCTCGCGTAGCAACTGCGCTTTGGCAAAATTTTTGGACTCTTCGCTGTTGGTGACGGCAAATTGTTCGCGCTCCAAAATGAGGCGGTCACGCTCCAATTCCAGACGTGCCTGTTCTGTCGCAAGGCGCAAGCGTTCGACTTCCAAGCGGCTTTGTTCGAGGTTAGGGGTTGTTGGTAAATTAAAAGTGAATAACACAAGCAGCAAGTAAAACGAA
>CAMNPA010000022.1 GCA_946547205.1 uncultured Selenomonadales bacterium
AAAGCGATTGAAACTTTGCAGATTGAGGCGGCGGCGATTGAACATTTAATCCCGCGAATAGACGACGAATTTATTGCGGCGGTTGAAAGCATTATGAACTGTCGCGGACGCGTGGTCGTGACCGGCATGGGAAAATCGGGACACATTGGCAGAAAAATCGCGGCGACTCTTGCATCAACCGGCACGCCGTCATTTTTCATGCACCCGGCAGAAGCTTATCACGGCGATTTGGGAATGGTGACCGAACGCGACATTGTGATTGCAATTTCAAACAGCGGCGAGTCTTCGGAGATTGTGAACATTTTGCCCGTCGTGCGAAGAATCGGCGCGGAAATTATTGCAATGTGCGGCAAACGGTCTTCGACGCTCGGAAAGAACTGCGATTATTTCATCAACATCGGCGTTGAACGCGAGGCTTGTCCGTTGGGACTTGCTCCTACTGCGTCGACGACTGCGACACTTGCAATGGGCGATGCTTTGGCGATGGCTTTGATGGACGAGAAAAATTTTACGTCGAACGATTTTGCTCTGTTCCATCCAGGCGGCGCACTCGGCAGAAAACTTTTGCTGACCGTCGGCGACGTTATGCACAGCGGCAACGATAATCCGATTGTCAAAGTCGGTGCCACGGCTAAGGACGCGCTCTTTGAAATGACGGCTAAAGGTCTCGGCGCAGTTTCCGTCGTCGATGAGCAAAATAAATTCGTCGGACTCGTCACGGACGGAATCATTCGGCGTGCATTGGAAAAGGAACGTTCTTTCATTGATGAACCTGTCGAACACATCATGTTCAAGGAGCCGTTGATTATCAGCGCGGACAAATTGGCGGCGGCGGCGTTATCGGTTATGGAGAAACATAAACCGCGACCCGTGACCGTGTTGCCCGTCATTGACGAAAAAAATTTTCCTGTCGGCATGATTCACTTAACAGACTTGTTGCGTCAAGGAGTGGTTTGAATGAAAATTTCGGGCGACGCTCTCGATCGGGCGCAACGTGTCAAACTGATAATCTTCGACGTGGACGGCGTTTTGACTGACGGCGGAATTTATCACGGTGCGAACGGCGAATTGTTCAAACGTTTTCATTGCCGCGACGGTTTCGGAATAACGCTTGCTCACTCGTGCGGCTTGAAGACCGCGATAATCACGGGCAGGACTTCGCAGATGACTTCCTATCGTGCCGCCGAATTAAAAATTTCCGCCGTCATGCAAGGGCAGATGAACAAACGCGACGCTTACAAAAAAATCAAGGCGCAATTCGATTTGACGGACGACGAGATTTGCTACGTTGCCGATGACGTGATTGACTTGCCTGTTTTCGTGCAGGTTGGCTTTCGTGCGGCTGTCGGCGATGCTGCTCCTGAAGTCATTGAACGCGCTCATTTCGTCGCAAATAATTTCGGCGGGCACGGTGCAGTTCGCGAAGTCGCAGAATTTATTTTGAAGGCAAAAGGATTTTGGCAGGCGATTATCGAACGCTACAGCGCGCCAGAATTCGACGACAAAGAATTGACTGCGATGAATCAATAAAATTTTCGGAGGAAACAATGCTTTACAACACGCTGATGCTTATGAGCAGATTAATCCGGCTCCTGCCCTACGACGCGCTTTTGGCTTTGGGACGAGTGCTGGGCAATTTGTATTACCTGCTCATCAGGAAACAGCGTGAACGTGCGGTGGCGCAAATGATGCCCGCGCTTGAAATTTCGGAATCGGAGGCACGTCGGCTTGTCAAAGAGTCGTTCGTTAATTTGGCTCGCAACGTCCTGGATATTTTTTACATGCCGAACCTCAACGAGAAAAATTTGTCGCAGTACATTGAAATTGATCACCTTGAACGCATGAAGGCGGCTCTTGACGAAGACAACGGCGTCGTGGTTTTAACGGGACATATCGGCACGTGGGAATGGTTAAGCGCGGCTTTCACGTTGAACGGGCTGCCCGTCACTGCCATTGCCAAACTTCAACCTAATGCCGAATATTCTCGTGTGCTTGACGATTTGCGCAAGACGATTCGCGTAGAAATTTTCAATCGCGGCACCAACGAATTGCGCGCGGCAGGTCGTGCACTCAAGGACGGAAAAATTCTCGGCTTTCTCGCTGACCAAGACGCCGGGCCCGGCGGTGCGTTCATAAAATTTTTGGGCAAGGTCGCATCAACACCTTTAGGCCCGGCAGTTTTCGCACGACGTTTTAACGCGCCCGTTGTTCCCGCATTTATTCTGCGCAAGGAAAATGGTCGGCACCTCGTCAAAATCGGAGAGCCAATGCATTTTGAAGACACCGGCGACACCGACGCTGACCTTTTGCGTTTCACCGAAGAGATGACAAAAATTTTGGAGAACGTCATTCGCGAAAATCCTACGCAGTGGCTGTGGTTTCAAAAGCGTTGGAATACGCCGCCCGAAATGAAAAAGACCAACAAGCATCACACCGCTAGAGCACGCAGAAAATCTTCGGAGGACGACACATGAGCACGCAGGAAAAACTTTCGGCAGACACCGACGCTTATCTCCTGCGTTTCACCGGCGAAAATCCTACGCAGTGGCTGTGGTTTCAAAAGCGTTGGAATACGCCGCCCGAAATGAAAAAGACCAACAAGCATCACACCGCTAGAGCACGCAGAAAATCTTCGGAGGACGACACATGAGCACGCAGGAAAAACTTTCGGCAGACACCGACGCTTATCTCCTGCGTTTCACCGGCGAAAATCCTACGCAGTGGCTGTGGTTTCAAAAGCGTTGGAATACGCCGCCCGAAATGAAAAAGACCAACAAGCATCACACCGCTAGAGCACGCAGAAAATCTTCGGAGGACGACACATGAGCACACGCGGAAAAATTTTGGCAGCAATAGTCGTGATTCTTTTTGTGTGCTTAATCGTTTGGGTTGTGCGCACGACGCCCGACACTCCGCCGCCGCTTGAGCAATTCAATCCGCCGACCGTCATGGAATATGAAGGCAACGTTCTCACCGAAGAAAAAGACGGCGTGATAATTTGGGAACTGTCTTGCGACAAAATGCGCGTCGACTCAATCACGCAGAACGTTGAGCTTGACGGCATCAAGGCAAAATTTTTTCAGAACGACGAAGAAAAATCTTGGGAGCTCACGGCGAAAACAGGCGTCTATTATCAGAGCGAAGGCGTAATCCACGTCGAAGGCGATGTTGTCGTCACGAACAACGAAGGCGCGAATTTGCAGAGCGATCAACTTGAATGGCTGTCCGAAGAAGAAAAACTTATCGCCACGGGCAACGTCCGCATTGTCAAGGATGATATACGCGCGTTCGGCGATACTGCCTATTCAAACGACAACTTTCAACATTTCGGGCTGCTCGGTCACGCAAAAATTTTGAAGGGCGTTAAAGACGATGAGCCGACTTCCAATCAATAAAGGTGGTTTTGAAATGACGACGATAAAAAAAATCTGCGCGGCGTGTGCGGCGGCAATGTTAATCAGTTCGGCGGCAATGGCGGCTGAAAATGACAGTGAGCCTTCGGAAGTGAACGCTGATGCCATTGAATACGACATGAAAACCGAACGCGTCACTGCAACCGGCGGCGTCAAGATAAAGCACGGCAAAGAACCTTCCGCATTGAACGCCGATACCGTTGATTACGACATGAAAAGCGGACTCGTCACGGCGGTCGGCAACGTCCTTTTAACGCACGGGCTGACTAAGGCGACGGGACTTCACGCGATGTTTAACGTCAACACGAAAGAGGCTCATCTAATCGGCAACGTGATTGTCGTGCGCGAAGACATGCGAATCACCTGCGACGCTTTGGCGAGTGACGGGCAAGAGCAAATGTTCGCGGACGGAAATGTTATCGCGACGCAAACCGTTGCTCCAGGCGAAAAATATCCTGACGGCGACACGCGCACTTTCACCGGCGACCACATCGATTATTTTCCGAATGACCGCAAACACGTCGTCATTCCTAACGGCGGACTTGTCAAGAGCGAAGTCGAAGGAACTTTCACGGCGGATCAAATGGAAGGTTGGATTGACGATGAACACTACGTCGGCAACGGCAACGCGCATTTAGTCAGTCTCACTCGCAATTTGGAAGCAGGCGGCGATAAAGTCGACTACAGCGGCAAAGAAGAGGGCAAAGCTGTTTTGAGCGGCAACGCGTGGGCTTTTCAAGACAACAACACCATTCGCGGCAACAGATTGACCGTTTATCTTGCCGACGACGAGAAATTGAAAGTGACCGACGCTGAACCTGCCAAACCTAACGTCACGCTTGAAGAGTTCAACAAAGCTTTCGAGGCAACCAAAAATTCTAAACCTGCTCCGAAAAAATCTGACACCGATAAACCTGCAAAAGATACGGCTGCCGAAACTAAACCTGCCGACGAGACCATTACCATTGACCCTGCAAAAAAATCAGACGAGGCATCCGGCAATGAATCTTGAAGCGCGTGATTTAGTTAAAGCGTTCAAAGGTCGTACCGTCGTCAATAAAGTGTCGCTCAAAGTTGAGACGGGCGAAATTGTCGGACTGCTTGGGCCAAACGGCGCGGGCAAGACGACTTCCTTTTACATGATGGTCGGGCTTGAACGTCCCGATTCGGGCAACGTCTTTGTTTCGGACGTGAACATTTCGCATTTGCCGATGTATCGTCGCGCGGAATTGGGTATAAGCTATCTCACGCAGGAAGCGTCGATTTTCCGCAAGCTGACCGTCGAAGAAAACATCATGGCGATTCTTGAGACGTTGAAATTAAACAAAGCCGAACGCGTCAAGAAACTTGATGAGCTGTTGGAAGAATTCAGCATACGTCACGTTTCAAAACGCAAGGGCACAGAACTTTCCGGCGGCGAACGTCGTCGCGTGGAAATTGCCCGTTGTCTTGCTCTTGAGCCGAAATTTATTTTGCTTGACGAACCTTTTGCGGGCGTCGATCCGTTGGCAGTCGCTGACATTCAAGAAATCATAAAGTACCTAAAAGATCGCGGCATGGGAATTTTAATCACTGACCACAACGTCCGCGAGACCTTGCACATTGTTGACCGCGCCTATATTCTCAACGCCGGACAGATTTTGCTCGAAGGTTCCGCCGACGAAATTGCAACCAGCGACATTGCCAAAAAGTTTTATCTCGGCAGCAACTTCACATTGTAAAGGAGCGGTAAAGATGGCTTTGATAACGGTGAACATAAACGACAAGGCGTTGGAAGTTCTCGAAGACTACGCATCAGAAAAAGACATCAGCGTTTCAGAATTCATACGGCGTGCGGTGCTCGAAAAGCTCGAAGACATCGAAGACATTCGGGCGGCGGAAGAGGCTTACGCGGAATATTTGAAAAATCCCGTGACTGTCACTTGGACGGAGGCGTCGGCGAAGTGGGCGTAAAAAAATATTCGGTCGTGTTGTCGAAGAAAGCCGAAAAAATTTTAGATAAGCTTGACTCATCTGTTCGCAAAAGAATCAAGAAGTGGATTGATAAAAACCTTGAAGGTTGTGAAAATCCTCGGCGGCGCGGCAAACCGTTGGAAGGAGAACTCAAAGACTTGTGGCGGTATCGCGTCGGAGATTATCGAATCATTGCCGAAATTCAAGACGACAAAATTATAATTTTCGTCATCAACGTGGACAAACGCAACGACATTTATAAATGAGCGCGACAAGGAGTAGATTGAATGCGCCTTAGGATTCTTGACAGATATATTTTTCAGGAGGTCGTCTCCGCATTTTTATTTGCGATTTGCGCGTTTACGGCGGTTTTTATCGGTTCGGGCACGCTGTTTAGAATTGCAAGGTATATCACGGACTACGGCGCGAGTTTTTCATCTGTGGTAAAAATTTTCGTCTACGGCTTGCCGAATATCATCATGTGGACGTTCCCGATGTCAATGCTCCTTGCGACGCTGTTGACTTTCGGGCGATTGTCAAGCTCCAGCGAAATTACGGCGATGAAGTCTTGCGGGATAAGTTTCAGCCGAATTGCCGCGCCCGCGATTTTTCTCGGCGTCATTGTCACAATCTGCGCGATTCTTTTCAATGAACACGTCGTACCTTGGGCGAACACGGCTTATAATAACGTCGTCTATTACGAGATTCAGGGCAACACCGAACTCAAATCGCAGGATCACATTATCGTTAAAGAGATCACCGGCGAAAAAATTGAACGGCTCATTTATGCGCGCGAATACAAAGCCAGCGACGAAATTTTGGAAGGCGTGACGATGCAGGTTTTCGACGAGGACGGAAAAGTTACACACGTCGAGAACGCGACATATGCCGAGTGGCTCAATGACGAATGGATTATGCATGACGGAATGATTTACGACTTGTCAGACGAACAGCGCACGCACACGATGAAATTCGATAAACAAATTCTGCCCGTGAAGGCGAGTCCGAGGCAAATCGTTCGTGAGCAGAAAAAAACCGAAGAACTTACGATGAGCGAACTCAAGGCGCAAATCGCAATAATGAAGTCGCAATACGCAAACACCGCAAAACTTGAGACGGAACTTTATCAGCGAATCACGGTGCCGATGGCAAGTTTAATTTTCGCGTTGATTGGTGTGCCGCTCGGACTGCAGCCGACAAGAACGCCGTCGTCAATGGGCTTCGCGCTGAGTGTCGTGATAATTTTCCTGTATTACGCGGTGATGACGCTTGCCAACGCCATTGCACGCAGCGGAGCAATTCCGCCGATGTATGCCGTTTGGATTCCGAACATTATCGGACTAATCGCGGGATTCATTCTGATTTATCGCGCGTCGAAGTAGGTGAACGCCGTGAAAAAATTTTCCGTTGATGCGGACATGGAACGCGTTCAAAATCTTTATCGCTTTGAAGACGACGTTCGCGCAAAAGGTTTCAACTTGATAGCCGGTGTCGACGAGGCAGGTCGCGGATCACTTGTCGGCCCGGTCGTTGTTGCGGCTGTCATTTTGCCCGGCGATGTTTATCTTGAACGGCTTGACGACTCCAAAAAACTTTCCGCCAAAGTTCGCGAGATTCTCTACGACAAAATCATTTCGGCGGCGATAAGTTTTTCGTGCGTTGAAGTTTCCGTTGCTGAAGTTGACACGCTCAACGTCTATCACGCGACGCTTGCCGGGATGAAACGCGCTGTCGAAAATTTGAACGTTCAGCCGGAATTTGTCTTGACGGACGCCATGCACGTTGAATTCGGCGACAAAATTTTTTCGCAGTCGATTGTTCACGGCGACAGGTTGAGTGCATCGATTGCCGCCGCGTCGATTATCGCCAAAGTCACACGCGACAGACTTGCCGATAAATGGGCAACGATTTATCCCGGCTACGGTTTTGAGCACAATCGCGGTTACGGCACCAGAGAACATTTCGCCGCCATTGAAAAGCTCGGAGCCAGCTCGATTCATCGCCGCTCGTTCAATCCCGTCAAAAGTCTTCTTGCAAAATGAATTGCTATGAAAAATTTTAGCCGGCAGTGCGCAACGCCTGTCGGTTTTTGTGTTATAATCTGCGCGGCAAAATTTTGAGAGGAGATTAAAAATGGCAAAGCAATTAAGAATAGAAAAACTGCAGGAACTCATCAAGCAGGAAATGAGCAAAATGCTCTTGACCGATTTGAAAGACCCGCGAATCGGATTCGTGACGGTGACTGATGTTGAAATGACGGGCGACTTGCGCGAGGCGAAAATTTATGTCAGCGTGATGGGCGATTCGGAAAAAGTCAAAAGTTCTCTCGAAGGGCTGAACAGCGCGTTGGGATTCATTCGTCGTGAAATCGGGCAACGTATTCGCTTGAGATTCACACCGGAAATTTCGTTCGCGCTCGACACGTCGCTTGACTACGGCGACCACATTCAAAAGCTTTTGTTGCAGGTGGAAGGAGAAAATAAAAATGTTGATAACGCTCAAGGACGCAGTGACGAAAATTAAAACCGCGAATAAAATTTTGATAACGGCGCACGTTATGCCCGACGGTGACGCAATCGGCTCGACGTTGGCAGCAATGCAAATTCTGCGTTCAATCGGCAAGTCCGCGCAGGTTTTCATTGACGACACCGTTCGGAAAAATTTGCACGCACTGCCGCATTTTGAAGAGATTCGACGCCCGATTGACGGTGAGACTTTCGACGCCGACCTATTGCTGATTCTCGACACATCGCTTGAAAGAATTGGCAACGTTCGCAAAATGACAGCCGCGCCGATTCTCAACATCGATCATCATGTCACGAACAAAGGCGAGGACGTTGAACTTTACGTTGAGCCGGAAGCCGCCGCGACTTGCGAAATCGTTTACAAACTTGCCCGCGAACTCAAAGCCGACATCACGCCCGACATTGCGACTTGTCTTTACACAGGACTTGCGACGGACACCGGCTTTTTCCAATTCAGCAACACACGCGCCTCGACGTTGGCAATTGCGTCCGAACTCATCGCTTGCGGTGTCAGCCCGAATTTTATTTCCGAAGAGCTTGAGAAACGTTCTGCCGCCGAAATTTACGGCATGAGAGATGCTTTGAACTCTCTGAAATTTTTTCACGGCGGGAAAGTTGCGGGCATGTTCCTTGATTTTGCGTCAATGGAAAAACTCAACTCGACGGGCGGCGATTCGACGGAAGGCTTTATCGATTTGATTCGCGTGATTGATACCGTTGACGTGGCGTTTATGATTAGCGAAAAGGCTCCGAATTTTTGTCGCGTGAGCATGCGTTCAAAAGGCGTGGACGTGTCGAAAATCGCCAAAAGTCTCGGCGGCGGCGGACACATTCGCGCGGCAGGTTGCACATTGAAAACGACACTTGCGGACGCCGAAAAAATTTTAGTCGACGCAATCATTTCGGCATTATGATGGACGGTTTTTTGAATCTCAACAAGCCGCCGGGTATGACGAGCCACGACGCAGTTAATCTCGTGCGGAAAATTTTTTCGACGCGCAAAGTTGGACACGCAGGCACGCTCGACCCTCAAGCTTGCGGAGTTTTGCCGATTGCCGTTAATCGCGCGACAAAGTTCATCGAATATCTTGCCGACTGCGACAAAAGTTATCGTGCGGAAATTTTATTCGGCACTGCAACTGACAGCGGCGACCTCGAAGGCTCGATCATTGCCCGCGCAGAAAATTTCATCATGCCGACGCTTGACGACCTCAACGCCGCGCTGAAATTTTTTGTTGGTGAAATTGAGCAGACGCCGCCGAAATTCTCCGCGATAAAAATCAACGGACGCAAAGCTTACGACCTCGCGCGAAAAAATCTTGCGTTTGAAATGCCGACTCGCCGCGTGAAAATTTTTCGGTTGCAAATTGTCAAGCTCAATGAAAATTCCGCGACGATTGACGTTGACTGCGGCAAAGGCACGTACATCAGAAGTTTGGCGATTGATTTGGGCGCGCGATTGAATTTGCCCGCGACGTTGAAAAATCTCGTGCGGACTCGTGTCGGCGACTTTGAATTGACTGACGCGCTGACCTTCGACGACGCAAAAAAAATCGGCGCGGATTGTCTCTTGCCGATTGAAAATTGCTTAAATCATTTGCCGACGTTCGAACTGCCGAATCACAGAGTTAAAGCTTTTCTGAACGGCTTGCCAACGACTGTTCACGCGGCGGACGAAAAATTTTTGCGCATCGTCTGTGACGGAAAATTTCTCGGCGTCGGACG
>CAMNPA010000023.1 GCA_946547205.1 uncultured Selenomonadales bacterium
AAAAGGAGTGATACAGTGATTCTCGTTGACAAAAACACAAAGGTCATCGTGCAAGGCATAACCGGCAAGGCGGCGACCTTTCACACGAAACAAATGATGGCTTACGGCACAAAAATCGTCGGCGGCGTCACGCCCGGCAAGGCTGGTCAAACTGTCGAAGGCGTTCCCGTGTTTAACACAGTCGAAGATGCGGTCAAGGCTACGGGTGCAACGGCGTCGGTTATTTACGTTCCCGCGCCCTTTGCTGCCGATTCGATTCTTGAGGCTGTCAATGCTGAACTTGATCTCGTCGTCTGCATAACGGAGCACATTCCCGTTCTCGACATGGTTAAAGTTCGTCGTTACATGGTCGGCAAAAAGACGCGGCTCATCGGTCCGAATTGTCCCGGCATTATGACGACGGGCGAGGCTAAACTCGGCATTATTCCGCCTAACGTTCAAAAGCCAGGTCACGTCGGCTTAGTGTCACGTTCGGGAACTTTGACTTACGAGGCGGCATTTCAGCTGATGAACGCGGGCATTGGCATAACGACTTCCGTCGGCATTGGCGGCGACCCGATTAAAGGCTCGGACTTCATTGACATTCTTGAGCTCTTCAAGGCGGACGACGACACTAAAGCTGTGCTGATGATTGGCGAAATTGGCGGCAATGCTGAAGAAGACGCGGCGCGTTGGATTGCAGAGAACATGCCCGAAAAACCTGTGGCGGCATTCATCGCGGGACGGCAAGCTCCGCCCGGCAAACGCATGGGACACGCGGGCGCGATTATCAGCGGCGGCAAAGGCACGGCGGCTGACAAAATCAAAGCTCTCAACGCTGTCGGTATTGAAGTTGCCGATACTGTCGCTCACATCGGCGATACCGTCGTCGACACGCTCAAACGCGCGGGCATTTATGAACTCTGTCACACTTGCTGAAAAATTTTTTTCAGAGCTGCGGCGATGAGCCGGAGCTTTTTTGTTGACGGCGCGTTAGGAGTGTATATCATGAAATTTGTATCGTGGAACGTCAACGGCTTGCGTGCACGGCTGAAAAAAGATTTTATGCCCGCATTCAAACAACTCGACGCGGATATTTTCGCTGTGCAGGAAATTAAAATGCAACTCGGCGAGGCGATTCTCGAACTTGACGGCTACAAACAGTTCTGGAATTGCGGCGACAAGAAAGGTTATTCGGGCACGGCAATTTTTTCGCGCATTGAACCGAAAAATTTCACGTGCGGTCTCGGCGTTGACGAATTCGACAATGAAGGACGCGTCATCACTCTCGATTTCGGAGAATTTTTTTTCGTCAATGTTTACGTTCCCAATTCGCATAATCTTGAGTGGCTTGCTCGGCGCATGAACTGGGAAAATTCTTTCCGCGAATATTTGACTGCCCTTGACCGCCAAAAGCCCGTCGTCGTCTGTGGCGACTTCAACGTTGCGCATGAGCCGATTGATTTGAAAAATCCCGCGTCGAATCATCACAGCGCAGGTTTCAGCGACGAGGAGCGTCAGAAATTTTCAGAGCTGTTGAATGCAGGCTTCGTCGACATTTTCCGCAAACTCAATCCTAACTTGACCGGTGCTTATACTTGGTGGAGCTACCTTCGCAAGGCACGATTGACCAATGCCGGTTGGCGTATCGATTACTTTTTAATTTCCGCGCGGCTGTTTGAAAATGTCGTAACCGCCACGATTGAGAGCGAAATTTTCGGCAGTGACCATTGTCCCGTGACTTTGACGCTTGATTTTTGATTGCCAGGTGCCGCCAATCGTTTTTGGAAGAAAGTCAACACCGCTCTTTCCTTAACTTTAATCAGCCGTTATTTTCAATTAGCGTCGCGACACCAATTTAATCACTTTTCTTGCTTAAATCTAACCAGCCATTTTTCTTGCTCAAATTTCAAAAACTGCGCCGAAGATGAATCGAACTTGCGGCTCAACGTCGCTAAGAACGAAGCACGGGAGCAGATTCAACAACGCCGAAACACGACGGAGATTAAAGAGCTGTTGAATTCATTTGCCGACGACGAATACGCAAGGCACAAGTTAACTTTTGACGTTGAGAATTTGGATTCGCTCACGAAAAAATTTTTTGACGAACTCAATGACTTTGTCGACACGCGAGTTAATAAGCGGCTTATTCCGGCAGACAAAGAAGTTGACGTTTTTTTTGACGGAGCGTGATGATATTAAGCGCAAAGAAAATTTCGAGACGTTTAACGTGCGTTCGTTCCGCAACGCGCTAAAAGATTTGCTCACTGAAACCGGAAAAAATTTTTACAAAATCGACGACATGAGCATTTAAGTTTATACCGCCGTTGAAACGCGATTACATTTGCGACGCGCTTAAGGCTCCACTCGACGAGAGCAAAAAAAATTTTCCGTAACGACTCTTCGGCTGCGCGACATTGCTGAGGTGTTCAACTTCACGATTGACGGCGTCGAACTTTCACTTGCCATCGTCCATACCGGCAAGGACGTTATCAACATCGCCGCGCAGGCAGTTTTGCCGGAGTCGCGTGTCTTGATTGTTGCGAAAAAGTTTTCTCTACAGCGACTTCAATGAACTCAAAGCGGCAATGGTCACGATTGGCGACGACGGCTGTTTTGTCAGCAAGTTCAAACTCCAAGACTGCCGAAGAAGATCGCGCGGCATTGATTGCCAATGAGCCGGCTGAAATGCTCAAATGCTCTAAGATGGAATCCACAAAGCAGCAAGGCGACATTATCGACAATGTGAACGAGACCATGACGGAATTTATCAAGTGGATTCGCGAAATCAAAAAAAATCGGAGAGTTGGCTCATCAGCAAATTGCCGCTCGGCTCAACATTCCGTTTAAGTGCACCACAACTTCACGAATCGTGATAACATCGTACTCGTCGTTGTCGTATTCATCCAAAACGAAAAGGAGACGTTTAATTTCGCCTGCACCTTCGGGATATTGCGCTTTGAATGCCTCAAATTCTTTGTCGCCCTCAATGCGAATGATTTTTTGATGCGGCGCGACGTAGTAGCCATGCTTGCGAATGGACGGCAGCACTTCATGAAAGACCCAACGTTGAAAGTTTTTCGCTTCGGGTTTGCGCGAACTCATAATCAGACGATAAAGTCCGAATTCATTGACGCAGTTTGTCTTGCCGCCAGACAACCCTAAGTTGAACTTAGCCCTCTCGGCGTCGAGTTTCTTAAATGCCATAGTTGGATTAGAGAGTGTCGGGAACTTTGCAGACGTCAGCGGTGACGGACTACGGTTCCCAATCAATCATGACGAAACGGATTTGTCCGAACTGTTCGTGCTCGAAGGTTTTCGGTGCGCATACGGGTAAATTTTTCTTTCTCATAAAACATTCCTCTTAGGGGTTGTTGTCAAACTCAAACAAAAGAAAAGACATAAGCAATTCCCCGATAAAATGAGTTTGAAAGAAGCGGTCTTGCTGAGCGAACTTGCTGCGGTCAATCAATCCGTGATTAGCTTGAAGCACGCGGCAAAAGTTTGCATTCCCGGTAAAGCCAACTTCAGCATTAAACATGATTACGATAAGTTAGCTGTCTGCTTTAAAAATTTCGTTCTGTCAGCTGCTCGCACTATTCACTTTTAATTTACCAACAGCCCTTAATTGCCCGCACAAATTACAGCAAAAAAAAATTTCCCGCGACAATCAACGGGAAGTTTTTTTTTTCGTTCAAAAATTAGCCTCAAGCCCTAAAACAACGCTGTCATTAAGAAACCTAATACTTTCGCCGTAGCCGATATCGATGTGTAAATTGTCTTTGTATATCTGATTGTATTTGCGAAAGAATTCGGCGCGTGAATCGTTCGGTGAAAGCCCCGATCTGTCGAAACGTCTGTTGCCGTTGCGATAAAGTCTTATTCTTGTCACGACGCCGTTCAAAAAATAAATTTCAAAGCCTTCTCGATTGTATTGCCAATCACTTTGATTGTGAGCGAAGTTTTCAACACTTGACGGCTGTCCGTAAAGCGCGGCGACTTGATTTTTATTCATGCCGAGATAAATTCCGCCGACTGATTCAAAATATCGTTGCTCTTTCGTCCGCCGAAGTCGGATTTCGTCACTGCGACCCCAATTCAGCACAAGATGTTCGTGATAATCGATTATGGTGTTATAAGACATTTGATGCCAATACTCGATTAAAATTTCTTGCACACATTCCGCCGTCCGCGATTTTAAAAAGATGAACTTCCGTATTGCCAAAATCGCCGCCAATGCCGGTCATTTTTCTGTATTCAGCAGCCGTCAGAAGTTTGAAACTTAAAATTTTTCTGCCGTTAAATTTGTGGTCGCTGCTTATTGTCAAAACGACGTTGCCGTTCAAGTCGTACCAATCGCCGACGATTTGATCGAGATCTCTTAAACGAATCGCATCCGCTGAACAATCAGTCGAAATCGCGACGATAAACGCAATCATCATTGTCGCAAAAAAATTTTTCATTGTAATCGCTCCAATCGATTGGCACTAATAAAAATTTTTTCAATCGGCGCGAATGAAATCGCTCAAGGAAAATTTTTTATTCGGATTAGCCTGCGCGGGAGTCTTGGGAATTTCGTTGCGAATCGGCGTTTCCAAATCGTCAAGCGGCTTGAATTCCATACCGTCGGGCGTCTTCAACGTGATGTCCAATTCGTCGCCGCTCTTGACGGGATCGGCAAATTCAACGGGCGCACCGTTAATTTTTATGACAAAACTCATGCGACTTTTCGCAGGCGGCGGTTTGAAATTGACGGCAAGCAATGCGTCGCTGACCATGGCGGAATTTTTAACATCGCGTTCGTAAACAATCTGCGCACCGTCCTCAATAATCGTGTTCTCGTTCGACACGCGACCATTGACGCTGAGCATGAGCGTTGACGTCGTCGGAATTTGATATTCCTTGCCGTTGTAGAGAATTTTAATCGCGGCGGCTCGGTTCTCGTCCTTGATAATCTCTCCAACTTTAATCGCGTCGTTGGCAATATATTCAATGGCGTCGCCGGCGTCGGGCACGTCGGAAATTTCGGCGCGTTCACCGTTGCGGAAAATGTCGGGCTTGCAAACGTAATGCGCCTTGCTGCCGTTCAAAGTGTAATGAATTTTTTTGCCGGCGGGCGGATAACCTGCAAGTCTCAAAAGCTCTCCGATTGTCCTGCGCGTCTTGGTGTCGAGAATGTCTCCGTCGTGAAGAAGGCGCGTCGGCAAACTGACTTCATCATTGACCAAAAGTTTCGGCTTGACGGAAATTTCTTTGCCGTTAATCGTGACGACAAAATTCGGCTCAATGGCAACAATGTCATCGATTTTAATTTGCGCGCTGACACCGTCCTCGCCCGGCTCAATCACAATTCGGCAACCGTCTTCAAGCGGCGTGTCGAGACTTGCGGGCTCATCGTTGACAAAAATTTTCGCGAACGTGCCCATCGTGCCGGGAAAAGATTTTTTCTCGCCGTCAACCGTCACGACAAGTCCGAGTCCCGGTTTGCCGTTGAATTTTTTGTAGTCAATGCCCGCGCTCAAAACGGCGTCGCTGACCGTCAATTCGCGGAAGTGGAACAGATTGACTTCCTCGCCGTTAATCGTGACGTTGAAGAAATGGAAAGTATCCGTCGACGCGACCTTGAGAATTCCCAACGGCGTAGCGGCATCGGGCGATTGCAATGCGGACGGAATATTTTTGATACCTTCGACGTTATCGGGCTTGCGAATGGCGACACGGTCAAGCGGCATGTTCAAAGCCTCGGCGACAAGTTTATTCAAGTTCGGGCTTAATGCGCCACCACCAACCAAAAGTAAAGCTTGCGGCGGATCGTTGCCGTTGAGCTCAAGAATCGTCTTCGCAATGGCGTTTGCAATCATTCCGACATTTTCATTGATTGGCATTAAAATTTCGTCAGCCGTGAGCGTGTAACTGCGTCCGAGTATGTCGTTGAACGTCGCGCCTTCGCCGTTTGTCGCCTTACGTTTAATTTCTTCGGCAACATTGAAGTCAAGCAGGAACCTTTGAGAAATTGCCTCGGTGACTTCGTCGCCTGCAAGCGGCACCATGCCATAAGCAATGACTGAACCGTTTTTCGTGATGGCAACGTCGGAAGTTCCCGCGCCAATGTCAACGAGCACGATATTTAAATGACGCATTGACGGCGGCACGAGAACATTAATCGCGGCAATCGGCTCCAACGTCAACGCGCGAACTTCAAGCCCGGCATAAGTCAGAGCGGTTTGCATTGAGTCGACGACTTGTCGCGGAAGAAACGTCGCGATAACTTTTGTCTTTGCAATTTTGCCGCGCTGTCCGATTAAACTTTTCAAGCGAATGCCGTCGAGTTCGTAGTTAATGATGCTGAAGCCGACGCAGTAATAAATTTTCGCGTCGATTTTTTTTTCCAACGTGAGCTGCGATTGTGCGAGCTGAATGGCTGCGAAATTTAAACTGCTCTGAATTTCGTCCGTGATGACGCCGTTGACTTCGGTTGTCGCCTCTGCGGTCATTGTGTACAGCGCACGACCTGCCGCCGCGATTGCCGCACTTTTGAGTTCGCCGACTTTCTCCGCCAAATGATTTTTTACGCGAATGATGACTTCAGCGACTTGCGGAACGTCGTGAATCTGTCCGTCAAGCATTGCGCGACTTGTATGTTCTAAGCGGTGCGTTGCGATAATGTTAAGCTTGCCGTCGTCGTCTTCCTCCGCTACAATGCCGATAACCGAACGCGTGCCGATGTCGAGTGCGAAAATTTTTTCCCGCCCGTTGTCTCGATAATTAACTTTGTGTCGAGTGCGCCGCAACTTCGGAACGATTGAATCCGCAGAAATTTTTTTCGGACGCTCGCGCTTATGAGCTTGAGCAACGGAATTTTGTCCGCCGTCGAATATTTTATCTGCCATTGAATTTTCTCCTTGCGTTAAAGGTTATTGCGCTTATTTCGCGAATTAAAAGGTTATCCCTTCAAACCGATTCAAAATTAGTTAGGAGGTCATCCGTATGACGGGCAGCAGAGAAGTTATCACGGGCGGCGACTTCAAGCGCATGGTTGCCGGCGCGTACAGCGAATTTCTTTTGGAATACGAGAACATCAATGCGCTGAGCGGTGCGGGGACTTTGGCGGGCACACACATTTTGCGAACGATGGGCGCGGCGGTCATGCCTCTGGCTGATGCAAAAGATGATTCAATCGGCGGACTTGCTCGGCGTGTATCGACTGCGGCGGTCTTCGGTGCTCGCGGAAATGCAGGTGTCGTCTTGGCGCAAATGTTTCGCGGAATCAGTGCGGGACTTGTCGGCAAATACGACGCGACAGGCTCCGAATTCGGCAAGGCATTTCAATACGGCATTCTTTACGCGCAAAGACTTGTTCCCGAAGAGCCGGAGCGACCGTTTATCACCGTTGCAAAGGCTGTTGCCAAAGGCACGTATCATGCGGTGCGGGACGGTATGCCGATTGTCGAAATACTTTTTCAAGCAATTCAGACCGGCGAAAAATCCGTTGAACAAATCGGCAACAACGACGCCGGCGCAAACATTATGCTTAGCTTTTTGAAAGGCTGCTTGAAAGGTATCGACGGCAATTTTGTTTCGCCGGCAGTGAGTTTGTCGCTCGGACTTGGCACGCATAAAAATATGCCCGACCCGCGAAATGATCTCGTGCGCCCGTATTGCGTTCGACTGCGCGTCAAAAATTCCAAAGCCAGCTTGAACGAATTGGAACGTCAAATGCGAGACTTCAGCAGCTTTTCGATTGTTGAACGTGCACGCGGCGGGCTTGATGTTCACGTTCACACAGACCACGTCGGCAAAACTTTGGAACAGGCAATCGGTTGGGGACCGCTGTCGGAAGTTAAAATCACGAACATGAGCGAAGTGCACGTTTTGCCCGCGCACGAGGCACTTATGAAAGTTGCCGCATTAGCCGTCGCAAAAGACTCATTCGAGGCGCAGAAACTTCAAGATGCCGGAGCGTCGATTTTGGTTTCAGGCAGCGAAGAGTCGTCACCGTCACTTTCGGAGATAATCGGTGCGGCACATTCGGATTTGGCGTCGAGCTACGTTTTAGTCGCGTCAAGTCCCGATTATCGATTGGTCTTCAAGCAGGCGAAGAGACTTTTGGGCGGACGAGTCGAGTTGGTTTTAGCTGACACCTTCGATAACACGATCGCCGCGCTGAAAAAATTTTCGCCGAGTTTATCAGCCGGCGAGAACGCAAAAATCATGGCACAATTCTAAGGAGGACTTTTGCTTTGACAAATTTAGATTATCTTTACAATCCCGAAGCCGCCAAACCACACTTTGCTAAAGATTATTTCGTTGATAAGAAGTTAGGCTTTCAAGTCATCGAAAACGGAACGATTCTTACTTATAAAGACAACGGGCTTGGCGGTTTAGTGGGAGCTTTGGGTGGAATTGTCGACAGCGATGGTAAGTTCAGCGGAAGCAGTTATGTATCGGGAACCAGAGCAGACAAAAGCTATACCCCCCCCAATGTAATTCAACACAGCTCCGAAACCGTCGTTTATCTCGGATATTTTTATCCCGTTTGGGGACACGTCATCACTGACGACATAAGTCATCTTTGGTTTTTAAAAAGCGAAGAATTTCGGACGCAGTTTAAAGATTTTCCGTTGGTTTATATTTCGTGGTGTAATCAACCTTTGGAAAGCCAGCAAAGTTTCCGACGCCTTTTGGAAATTTTAGGAGTAGACATTGAAAAGTTTCGTCGTATTGAACAACCAACGCAATTCGATAAAATTATTCTGCCCGACCGTTCTTTTTCAAATGCAATAAATGGATTTACTAAGGAATATCGCGAGACGATTGATCAAGTAAGAGACTTCGCGCTGAAAAATCGGACGCCGACTTCTTGCAAAAAAATTTATTATCTTCATGGAAGACGACAATTCGGCGAAGAAAAGCTTGCTGAATATTTCCGCTCCAAAGGCTATGAAATTATTCGCCCTGAAACATTAACGCTCGACGAACAACTTAACATCTTGATTAACGCAGAAAGTTTTGCATCTACTCTTGGTTCAAGCTCGCATAATTCTGTTTTTCTGAGTGATAATTCCGAAGTTATCTTAATTCCTCGCTTGCATCATGTTTATTCGCATCAACTTATTATTGATCAAGTTCACGATCAAAATATCAGCTATCTCGATTCGTCGCTGTCTATTTTTTACACGCGCAATGGTCCCTTTTGCTATATTATCAGTCCGCAGCTCAAAAAATTTTTCGGCGACACTTTCAACGGCTACGATGAAGAGGATTTAAAAAATTTCCTGCAATACGTCAAAGATTCTATTGGCAAAGGTTTAATTGTCACTTCAAATGCAATGAATTATTATGCTCCCGTTCTTGAAGACTTCATGGCGCAACTTAGACAGCACGAAAACTTAATTGCGTCTTATGATATGCCAAAGAATTGGGAGACCTTTCAACCGCCGTTGACTTATCAGACGCATATTCATAAGAAAGGCTGGGTAACGTGGCAGAATGAGGAACAAATCAGCGGCTCAACGGAGGACAAGCTCGACATTCAAGCCGTCAAGATAAATTTTCCCGGGCACAAAGTTTATTACTC
>CAMNPA010000024.1 GCA_946547205.1 uncultured Selenomonadales bacterium
TGATCCTGCATGGCTTTAATCATGTTGCTTGACTCGAAGAAAAGGATTGTGCCGTAAGCTGCCTCGAAGCCGTTGAGTTTAGCCTCGGTCGCGGCATATTTGAGCGGCGGAAGAATTGACTTAAGCGCGGATTTGGTGATGTGCCAAACGTTTTCGTGATGGTCAAGCATTGTGACGACGACGCGAGCCGATTGCATGTTGAATGCCGACGGCGTGTCTTTAACCATGCGCTCAACTGCCGCCATTATCTGCGACTGCAGGACGGGAATATTTCTGCCGAGCTTGTAGATTGTGCGGCGCGAAGTGACTGCCTCTTGAAAACTCTTCATGATAATTTCTCTCCTTCTAACACTCAAAATTTACCCTCTAAAAAATGGAATGTTTTTAATCTTATTTGCGCATGTCGCCGGTCTCAAGGAAACGCGTATGGAAACTCAATGCCTCGTTGAGCAAATGCGGAGTCGCGGCTTTCTTGGTTGCGGCAAGAGCACGTTCGTAATAGTCAAGCAGAATCGGACGATAATCGGGATGAGCGCATTTGTTGATGACTTCCAACGCACGACGACGAGGCTCCAGTCCGCGCAGGTCTGCAATTCCGTATTCGCTGATGATAACGTCAACATCATGCTCCGTGTGGTCGACGTGCGAGCACATCGGAACGATTGAAGAAATTTTTCCGCCTTTGGCAGTCGACGGCGTGTAGAAAATCGTAAGATAAGCGTTGCGTGCAAAGTCGCCGCTGCCGCCGATACCGTTCATCATTTTTGTTCCCGTGACGTGCGTTGAATTGATGTTGCCGTAAATGTCGACTTCAAGCGCGGTGTTCATCGCGATAACTCCGAGTCTGTGAACGACTTCGGGCGAATTGGAAATTTCTTCGGGACGCAGAAGAATGTACTTGCGGTATTTGTCGATGTCCTTGTAAAATCTGTCCATACCTGCGGGCGACGGACTGAAGGCAGTTCCGCTTGCGAATTTGAGTTTGCCGGCGTCGATAAGGTCAAGCATCGCGTCCTGGATGACTTCCGTATAAACAACCAAATCGCTCATGTCGCCTTCGACGAAACCTTCAAGCACCGCGTTTGCGACGTTGCCGACGCCCGATTGAAGCGGAAGAAGTCCTTTCGGCATACGACCGGCTTTAATTTCCGCCTTCAAAAATTCGAGCGTGAACTCTGCCATTTTCTTAGAGTTGTCATCAATCGGCGAGAGGTCGCGCGTGTGGTCTTTGATGTCGCATGGAACGATGAATTTGATTTTGTCGGGTGTGCAAGGAATAAACGTCGTGCCAATGCGGTCGTCAGCGTGAACAATCGGTATCGGCAGACGATTCGGCGGGTCAAGCGGAACATAAACGTCGTGCATACCTTCAAGCTCAAGCGGTTGAGTTGTGTTGACTTCGACGACGACCGTATCCGCGCTCTGAACGTAGCTTGCCGCATTGCCCAATGAAGTTGTCGGAATAAGGTTGCCTTCTTCGGTGATGGCGCACGCCTCAACCAACGCGAAATCGATTTTCTTTTTGATAAAGCCCGTGCGCGTGAGTTGAGCCGATTCGCTCAAATGCAAGTCGAGATAATCAACGGTGCCGTCGTTAATTTCGGGACGGAGTTTGCTGTCCGTTTGATAGGGCAGACGTTGTTTGATGCCGCGGACTTCAGCAAGTGCGCCGTCGAATTCCGGGCCGGTTGATGCGCCCGTCCACATGTTGACTTGAAAAGGTTCCTTCCTCATGCGTTCGGCAAGAGCGAGCGGAACAGCTTTTGGATAAGCCGACGCCGTGAAGCCACTGCAAGCGATTGTCCAGCCGGGCTGAATCCAATTCGCCACTTCCTGCGCGCTGACAATTTTGCTTAGCAAATCTTTGTTGCGCACTCTGTCGGTAATATCAATCATTAAAATTTCGTCCTCCTTTACATAATCGCTGATTATAATTTTACTTGAAAATCTTAGCACGTAGATAACTCAAAATCAACCGCCGCAAAAAAAAATCCCGCCGCGTTGACGGGAAAAGGTTACCGCGAAAATTTTATTTCTTGACGAGCTTAGTGCCGCTGATTTTGTAAGTAGAGCTGTTGACGTGAAAAGTCGTGGCGTCGAAATCTCGCAACGTGATGGCTTTGGACGTGGTGCCGACTTTGAAATAAACTTCGTCTTTCGATTTGCTGTAAGTCGCGCTGAACGTCCCGGTAATTTTTAACAAGTCGTCGTTTTCAAAGCCGTAAATGACATCTTTGCCGTCGCCTTTGGCATAGATAAACGTATCAGCACCTGCATTGCCCCAAAGCGAATCATTACCTTTGCCGCCGCTTAGTGAATCATTGCCAGCGTTGCCGAAAATTTTATCGTTGCCGTCTCCGCCGCGAAGAATATCATTGCCCGCGCCGCCGTTCAAGGTGTCGTTATTATCGCCGCCGGACAGCGAATCTTTTCCTGCACCGCCAAAGAGTTTGTCATTGCCCGTGCCGCCGCTCAACGTGTCGTTTCCACTTCCGCCGATGATTGAATTGGCAGACGCGTTGCCCGTGATTTTAATTGCCTTCGTGCGTTTCGAGGCGTCAAGATTTTTAAAAACATTTTCCAGCGTCAAGGGCGCAGCTGTCGAGTTAGTGACGAGCTGAGTAATTTCGTTGTTTGAGTTGAGTTCCGCCGTATACTTTACGCCGTACGCATCTATAGCGGTTACCGTTTGACCTTTGATCTTTTTCAAAGTTACCGAGCCGGTTTCTGTCGTCAAGATAACGTCGCTGCCTTTGACGCTTGCCTTAATAACTCCCTCGTTGAAAGAAATTGTATCGCCCGTCGTGTAGTCTCTGATAACGTCTTTGCCCGTGCCGCAGATGAAAACGTCTTTGCCCGTGCCGCCGACGAAAGTATCATTACCGTTGCCGCCAATCAACGTGTCATTACCTTTACCGCCGTTGAGTGAATCGTTTCCTTCATCGCCCCAAAGTGAATCGTTGCCTGCTCCACCCGACAGAGTATCTTTGCCATCGCTGCCTACGAGTAAATCGTTACCGCCGTCGCCAAATAATTTATCGTTGCCTGCCTCGCCGAATAATTCATCTTTGCCACTGCCGCCATAGAGAGTGTCATTACCACTGCCGCCCAAGAGAAAATCATCACCTGCCTCGCCGTAGAGTTTATCGTTTCCTGCCTCACCGCCGAGTAAATCATTTCCCGTGCCGCCGTTGAGTGTATCGTTGCCATCACCGCCGCGCAGAGTATCGTTGCCGTTTTGACCGTAAAGTTTGTCATTGCCCTTTAAGCCGTTGATAACGTCATTGCCGTCGTCGCCGTAAATGGAATCGTTGCCCGCGCCGCCATAGATTATGTTTGAAAGTTCATTGCCCGTGATTTTAATCGCCTTAGTTCTAAGTGAGGCGTCGATAACTTCCGTTGCAGGAGCGATTGTTACGGACGAATCAGCGTTATCCAACAGATTAAAGATTGTGTATGGCGTAATGTCAGCTGTATTCAGAAGCGTGAGTGAGCCGTCAGAGAAACTGTAAATGATGTTATCGCCGCTCTTCGTTCGATAAAAATTGCCGCCTGTAATTACGATTGTGTCATTTGCTTTGAAACCATAGACAATATCGTTTCCGCCATCTGCACCGACGTATACTATCTGGTTGCCGCCGTTGTTGACATTGAGCAATATTAAATCGTCGCCTTCTTGACCGTTTATCAAGTTTCCCGTGCCTTCAACGTAAATCGTATCATTACCTATACCGCCGAGAACTGTCCGTCGTTGCCGCTGCTTAATATGTAATCCGCTTCGTAGTTTCCTTGAAGGCTCACATTGTCGCCAAGGTTGCTGATGTCGTCGTTATCGGTGCCGCCGTCAATCGTAACGTAATTCGCGTAGTTGGTAATGGTGTCGTTGCCGCCGTAAGCAATTATTCTTGCAAACGAATCCGCGTTCTCTATTCTGTCGTTGCCATAGGTGCCATAGATATTAATGGTGTCATCGAAAAAATATTCCGCCATAAGATCATCTCCTTTAAAAAATTTTTGTTCAATTATACGACGCGCAGGCAAGCTTTGCAAAAAAATCCCGACGCAGTTTAAAAATTTTTCCTTGACCTATTGACTTTTTGATTTTTTGAGTTTATCATTTGCCGCGTCGAAAAGAATTCAATCAACAGGAGTGATAAATCATGGCAGGAGAAAAATACACGGCGAAAGCTCAACAATCAATTCAAGCGGCGCAACAGCTGGCGGCAATGAAATATCATCAAGAATTTAACTCGGTGCATTTGATGTTGGCGTTGGCAAAAGAACCCGAAGGACTTTTGGCGACGATTTTCCAAGAATGTCAAACGGATTTGCCGATGCTGAAAGTCAAATTGGAAGCAGAGCTGAACAAAATTCCGCAAGTCAAAGGTCAAGAGCGATTGACAATGGGCGTCGACTTGGCTCGCGTCGTCGGCAAGGCTCGCGAATATGCCGCATCCATGCGCGATGAATTCATCAGCACCGAACATTTGTTGCTTGCGCTCGTCACGGACGGCAAACGCGAACTTCAAGACATCGCCAAAGAATTCAACCTTAGCAAGAGCAAAATTGACGCGGCGATTAAAACTCATCGCAAGCAGAACGTCACCAGCGAAAATCCCGAAGAGACTTATCAGAGCTTGGAAAAATTCGGGCGCGATTTGACGGCGGCGGCTCGTGCAAATAAACTTGATCCCGTCATCGGTCGCGACGAGGAAATTCGACGCACGATTGAAATTTTAAGTCGGCGCACGAAAAATAATCCTGTGCTCATCGGCGAACCGGGCGTCGGCAAAACGGCTATCGTTGAAGGTCTTGCGCGAAGAATCGTTGCCGGCGACGTGCCCGAATCGCTCAAAAATAAAACTCTCTACGCGTTGGATATGGGCAGTTTAATTGCGGGCGCGAAATTTCGCGGCGAATTCGAGGAACGTTTAAAAGCTGTCCTTAACGAGATTCAAAAGTCCGACGGGCAAATTCTGCTGTTCATCGACGAAGTTCACACGGTCGTTGGTGCAGGCAAGGCTGAAGGTGCAATGGACGCGGGAAACATTTTAAAACCGATGCTTGCACGCGGCGAATTGCGTTGCATTGGCGCGACGACGCTCAACGAATATCGCAAATACATCGAGAAGGATACAGCCCTTGAACGACGTTTTCAGCCCGTCATGGTCGGCGAACCAAGCGTTGAAGACACGATAACGATTCTGCGTGGGATAAAGGAACGTTACGAAGTTCATCACGGCGTTAGGATTCGTGATGCGGCACTTGTCAGCGCGGCGACACTTTCAGACCGTTACATCAGCGACAGATTTTTGCCCGACAAGGCGATTGATTTGGTTGATGAGGCGGCGGCTAAACTTCGCACGGAAATTGAATCGTTGCCCGCGCCGATTGACGAGATTCGCCGAAAAATCATGCAGCTTGAAATCGAGGAGCAGGCTCTCAAAAAAGAATCGGACTCTGCGTCTAAAGACAAGCTCAATTCAATCGTCGAGGAGATTAAACAGCTCAAGGAACGTGAAAAAATTTTGCGCGACAAGTGGGAAGCTGAAAAGCAATCAATCCTGCGCGTGCGTGCGATTAAAAAGGAAATTGACAGCGTCAACAGCGAGATTGAAGAGGCTCAACGTGCGTACAATCTTCAGAAGGCGTCGGAACTCAAATACGGCAAACTTCCGCAACTTCAGAACACGCTCAAGAAAGTTGAAGACGAAATTGCCGCGCAAGCCGATTCGCGCCTGTTGAAAGAAGAAGTCGGCGAGGAAGATATTGCCAAAGTCGTCAGCAGATGGACGGGCATTCCGCTTACCAAAATGCTCATGGGCGAACGCGAAAAACTTTTGCACCTTGAAGACACTCTGCATGAACGCGTTGTCGGACAGGACGAGGCTGTTAAAGTCGTAAGCGAAGCGATTCTTCGTGCCCGCGCAGGTATCAAAGATCCAAATCGTCCAATCGGCTCGTTTATTTTCCTTGGACCAACAGGCGTCGGCAAAACGGAATTGGCTAAGGCTTTGGCGGAAGCTCTCTTCGACGACGAACGCAGCATAATTCGCGTTGACATGAGCGAATACATGGAAAAGCATACCGTCGCACGTTTAATCGGCGCGCCGCCCGGCTATGTCGGCTACGATGAAGGCGGTCAATTAACGGAGCAAGTTCGTCGGCGTCCTTACAGCGTCATTTTGCTTGACGAGATTGAAAAAGCTCACCGCGATATTTTCAACGTGTTGCTGCAGATTCTCGACGACGGTCGGTTGACGGACGGCAAAGGTCGCGTCGTCAATTTCAAGAACACCGTTATCATCATGACGAGCAATCTCGGATCGCAGGAGATTCTTCAACGCGCGAAAATCGGTTTCATCACGAACAAGGCGTTCGCGGAAGCAGAGAACATCATTAAGGACATGCTCAAAAATCATTTCCGTCCCGAATTTCTCAACCGCATTGATGATATTGTCGTGTTCAAATCGTTGGCGCGTGAACAAGTCAAAGCCATCGCTCAGATTCTGCTGAAAAATTTGAGCGCACGTCTTGAAAAACAAATCAACGTCAAGCTCACGTGGACTCAAGGAGCAGTCGACGCATTGAGCACGCAAGGCTTTGATGCCAATTTCGGCGCGAGACCTTTGCGCAGGCTGTTGACGCACACCGTCGAGACTGAACTCAGCAAAAAAATTATCGCGGGCGCGGTCAAAGACGGCAGCACCGTTGAAATTGACTTCGACGGAAAAAATTTCGTCTTCAATGCGAAAAACGTCACGCTTGAAAAATAAATTCGCGGCTTGAAAAATTTTGGCGGCTGTGATAACATTGCGCCCATAAAAGAGAGAATTAATACCCATCGATTCCACAAAAGCAAAAACCCCCGAGGCGATCTGCTTGCTACAGACCCTCGGGGGTTGCGCTAATCAAAGCGCAGTGGAGACTCAATCGTTATCCTTGAGCAAGGACTTGAGCCAATCGTAGACGAAACGCGCGATTGCACTTGTCACGATTTTATTTATGAAAGATCTTATGCTACCCATCGATTCCACCCCCTTCCTTGATCGCAGGGATCGGGGTCGGATAACGACAGGCGCATTTTATCACTCGTGTTAAAAAATTTCAACGCGACAACTTTTCACGTCACGCTTGAAAAATAAATTCGCGGCTTGAAAAATTTTGGCGGCTGTGATAACATTGCGCCCATAAATAGAAACGTAAACTCCATTGCACTCACAGACGAAAAAATCCCCCGAACAGGTTCTGGGAAAACCTTTCGGGGGATGCGTCTCTACAGGCGCAGTTCAGGCTCAGTCGTTGTCCTTAAAGAACTTCTTGAGCCAATCGACGACGAAATCAGCGATCACATCTGCAATCACGTTCGCCGCGATTATGTATAAGAACGTATCGAACTCCATTGCGCTCACCCCCTTTACCCAAAACTACAGCAACGGGGCCGGACAACGGCAATGGAATTTTATCACTTGTACTAAAAAATTTCAACGCGGCACCCGTCGAACACTCGGCGGGAATTTTTTTTGCAACGTTCAGTTCAGCGCATGTTGGCAACTTTTTTCGCGAAGTAGTGTAGCAGCATGAAACCTGCGGCATAAACGGGAGCGAGAATATTTTTAACGTGAATCTGCGCGGCGGCGGCGGTGTGAGACTTCAGCGCATGTTGGCAACTTTTTTCGCGAAATAGTGTAACAGCATGAAACCGGCGGCATAAACGGGAGCAAGGACATTTTTAACGTGAATCTGCGCGGCGTCGGCGGTGTGAGACTTCAACGCGTTGTAAAGCTTATTCGGGTCGCCCGCCAATGTTTCCAAATCGTTGCGACGTTCATCGGAAATGCCGTGAGTCAATTCCGCAGTGCCTTCTTTGAGCCACGCAGGCAAGTCGCTGAAAAAGTCAATGTTCGCCGCCATAACCGCATGAGTGAATTCGTGCGCCAAAGTCCTGTCCAAAAAGCTCGCGCGAATGTTGCCGCGATTGTAAGCCGTGGAACCGTTCACGTCGTGCGAATTCAGCTCGTTGTAATATTTCATGTTGATTCGCAAAGTCAAAGCGTTCGCTCGCCCGTTGGAAGTGTTGTAGCGATGATTGACGGTCGCAAGCGCGGAAGTGTCGTCGTTGATGAATTCAACGTTAATTTCGCGGACGGAAGCACCGGGCGCGTCGAATCGATAAGCGACGCCGTAAGATTCTTCAATTAAATCGAGAGCGTTCTTGACCCACCAAGTGTAAAGCCCGTTGATGATATTTTGTTGCACGCCGCGAGGATTCGACGGCACGTTGACTTTGAGCCCGTTGACGATAAAACTTTGTCCGCGAAAAATTTTCAGTGCGCCGCGTTCATCAACAATGCTCTCGTTCGTCTTGACGATTGAATTGCCCGCGTCCCAACCTGTTATCGCGCCGGTGTCCGCGTTGTCGAGAATGATGTTGCAACAGTCGCGCAAGAATTTATCGGCGTTGCGAAGGCGTTTGCAGTCGTTAATCATGCAGGCAATGACTTCATCGGCTTCGGAGAATTTGGACGACTTGCGCACGGCTTCATCGACAGCAGAAATTCCGCGCAACTTTGTCCTGTCGAGAGCCGCCATAAATTTTTTGATGACCTGCTGCGGAGTGGAGCCGCTCGCGTAACTGCCGACAATCGTTTTGTGTCCGTTGATGTTGAGTGTGTGAGCTCGTGCGTTCTTAACGACGATTGAGCCGTCGACGGGAATTATCACATCGTCGCCGCTGACTTTTGCCGTGCCGAAAGGTTGACGTATGCGAATCAAATCTTCGCCGCCGTAAGATTCGATAATCATGTTGCCGCCTGCGTAGTCGAAAATATTTTCGTCCGCACTTCCGCGCAATGTGTAAGTCCCGCCGTTAATCCGTGTCACGTCAGCTTTTGCGCCGTTAAAATATTTCAGCTCGTAAGAATCGCTTGTGCTCACGTCGAGTGAAAGTTTCGTGTCCGCGCAGATTCTCACAAGGTTAGAGCCGTTGCCGAATTTAATCGTCGCGTCGGCTGACCAGATGTCGACAGTGTCGGAGCCGTTGCCCGTGACGATTGAAGAATTTTTCGCGCCGGTGCTGTTTACAATCGAATCGTCGCCCGTCGAACAGATAACCGTTGCATTGACCGCCGAATCGGAATTGATGATGACGTTATCGCCGTCGCCGACTTTTATCAGCGCGTTGTGCCCGTTGCAGTTGTTGATGAAATTATTCGCGCCGCCTTGTAGCGTGACGAATTGCGGCGGAGAAATATTTGGTGCGCCGATTTGAAATTGCTCGTCGCGTGAGCCGGAAACAAGCGTCCTGCCCGTTGAAATAATCTTCAAGCCGAATCAACTCCTTTTATATAAAGTAGGGACTGTTGATAAAATCACGTTGAATGAAGCTGAGACCCGGCGCGCATGGACGCGCGCCGCCGCCGTTAGGTG
>CAMNPA010000025.1 GCA_946547205.1 uncultured Selenomonadales bacterium
GCGAACGCGGCGTCGATATAATTTTCGGCTATCCCGGCGGAATGATTTTGCCGCTCTACGATGCTCTTGTCGATGAAAAAGAGATTAAACAAATTCTCGTGACGCACGAACAAAACGCGGCTCATGCGGCTGACGGTTATGCGCGGGCGACGGGCAAAGTCGGCGTGTGCATGGCGACATCGGGACCCGGTGCGACGAATTTGGTTACGGGTATCGCGACGGCGTTCATGGATTCAATTCCGCTCGTTGCAATTACCGGGCAAGTCGACACGAAACTTTTGGGGCGCGACGCATTTCAAGAGACGGACATTCTCGATATTACAATGCCCGTGACGAAACACAACTTCAAGGTTAAAGAGCCGAGATTTTTGGTTCCGACGATTCGACAGGCATTTGAAATTGCGTTGAGCGGTCGACGCGGCCCGGTGCTCGTTGACGTGCCCAGAGATATTTTTTTCGCTGAAGTCGATTGGCGTTCGCAAGAAGTCAAAGAAAAAATTTCCAGTCAACCCGATGCGGACTTCATCATCTGCGCGGCAGAAGCGGCTGAAGAAATTGCCAAAGCTGAACGTCCCGTTGTGATTGTCGGCGGCGGAGCAATATCGGCGGGCGCGTCCGAAGAGATTATCAAGTTCATTGAGAAATTTAATTTGCCGGTCGTGAGCACGTTGATGGGCATTGGAGCTGTTCCGCGTTCTCATCCGCAGAATTTAGGTTTCGCGGGAATGCACGGCAAAAAGGCGGCTAATCATGCAATCGCGGCGGCTGATTTGATTATCGCGGTCGGCAGTCGATTCGGCGACAGACAAACAGGCAACGTCGACAAATACACTCGCGCGAAAAAATTTATTCACATCGATATTGATCCTGCGGAGATTGATAAAAATATTGAAGGCAGTCTCGGACTCGCGGGAAATATGCAAGTGATTTTGAAACTTTTGATGCGTCACGAGGCAACTAAACCGCGCGTCGATTGGTGGCGGCAAATTGAAAGTTGGCAGGAAGAATACGACTACGATTATCAAGTTGACCGATTGACGGTTCCTTGGGCGATGAATCAAATTGCGAAGAAGACGGCGGGGAAAAATTTTGCATACGCGACGGACGTCGGGCAGCACCAAATGTGGGCGGCGTTGCATTTGCACGTTGAAGAGCCGAGAACTTGGTTGACTTCGGGCGGACTCGGCACAATGGGCTTCGGACTTCCTGCGGCTATGGGTGCTCAACTTGCTTACGGGAAAAATCGGCGTGTGATTTGTGTCAGCGGTGACGGCGGAATTAAAATGACGGGCAACGAATATTACACAATCGCGCGGCTGAAACTTCCGATTATCTCGCTGATTGTCAACAACACGAGCCTCGGCATGATTCGCCAACTGCAGAAAGTTTTTTACAAGGAACGCTACATTGCCTGCGAATTCGATTATCAAATGGATTATGTTGCTTATGCGCAGAGTTTCGGCATAACGGCGGAGTCTGTCTCGACGCAGGAAGAATTTGCTCACGCGCTGTCAAAAGCTCTCGACGATACAGAAAATCCTCGCGTCATTGTGTTGAACGTGTGGCGCAGTTTCGTTGAGCCGATGACCAAAGCCGGCGCGAATGTCAATGAGTTTGTCGAATTCAAATGAGTTTTGCCCGTGAAAAATTTTTGACAAACTTGATTGCAGTAAACGCTTGCGGCTATCGTAACGTTTCAAAGCAGACCAGTTGGATGCAACGTCACGTTGCGGCGCGAATGTCAATGAGTTTGTCGAATTCAAGTAGGAACATTGTATGAATAAAATTGCTACCATTCCCGACGGCAAGATTCGCGACTATGTTGACGGGAAATTTCGCAACGACACTGCCGAGGAATATGTTCGCCAGACGATTGAGCGGCGGCTTGTCGACGAGCACAGGTATCCGCCGAATCAAATTGCCGTCGAATTCACTTTGCAGAACGGCTCCAAACGTCCCCGCGCAGATATTGTTGTCTTCGATAAAAATGCCGAGCGCGTTCAGTCGACGGTTAAAATTATCGTCGAGTGCAAGCAGTCAAAGATAAAACCTTCCGCCGCCAAAGACGGTATCGCGCAACTTCAATCGTACATGAGCCTTTGTATCAATTGCGAATGGGGCATGTGGACGAACGGCATCCAGCGATTCGTTTTTCACAAGGTCGAGGATTCATCGACGGGCAAAAGATTTTTTGAGGAATATAACGACATTCCGTCCGCGGAAGGAAATATCGCCGAGATTGATCGTCCGACGCGCACGAGTTTAAAAAATGCCGTCGACGATAATTTGTTGTTCGTGTTCAGGACGTGCCACGATTACATTTACGGCAACGACGGGCTTCACAAGGACAAGGCGTTTTTCGAGTTCCTCAAGATTATTTTCTGCAAGATTGAAGACGAAAAAAATATGCCGCACAAGCCGGAGTTCTATGCCACGTCGCTTGAACGCAAAAATCCCGACGGTCAGCTTGTCGTCAAAAATCGCATTGAAAAAATTTTCAGCCGCGTCAAATCTCGTTACTCTCAAATCTTCAACAACGCCGACTCTCTTGACTTGACGCCGCGAAGTCTTGCTCGTGTCGTCAGCGAATTGCAAAAGTACAGCCTGCTCAACACGAACATTGACATCAAAGGCAAAGCTTACGAAGAAATTGTCGGTGCGAATCTGCGCGGAGACAGAGGCGAATTTTTCACGCCGCGCAACGTGATGAAAATGGTCGTCGATATGATTGCGCCTCAAGTTGACGAAAAAATTTTGGACAGCTCTTGCGGCACTGGCGGCTTTCCCGTCATTGCGATGACTTACGTTATGGACGCGTTGGAAAAAATTTTCACCGAAGAATTTCAAACTTCCCGCGCATATTGGAACGAAGACATTCGCAGACAATTCCAAAGTCAAATCGCCGAACTCGCGGGCAGAAATTTTTTCGGCTTCGATTTAAATCCCGACCTCGTCAAGGCGGCTAAAATGAACATGGTCATGAACAACGACGGCAGCGGAAATATTTGGCAGGCGAATTCACTTCTGCCGCCGCACGAATGGAGCGATGACTTCAAACGCGGGCTTGCAAAAATTTTCAACACGACGCCCGAAAATTTTCGCAACGCCAATTCAATCGCGCTGTTCGATGTTATCGTGACCAATCCGCCTTTCGGCAGTAAAATTCCGATTGACGACGAACACATCTTGCGACAATTTGAACTCGCGCACATTTGGACGTTTGACGGCGAAAATTGGACTGTGACTGACGAATTGCGCAAATCTGTCCCGCCCGAAATTTTGTTCGTCGAACGCTGTACGCAACTTTTAAAGCCCGGCGGTCGCATGGGAATTGTTCTGCCCGATTCGATTCTCGGTTCGCCCGGACTCGGCTACATTCGCACGTGGCTCATCCGCAACCACAAAATTTTGGCAAGCATTGATTTGCACGCCGATACTTTTCAGCCGCACAACGGCACGCAGACTTCCGTATTGATTCTGCAGAAAAAATCGCCCGAAGAAATTTTGTCGGAAGAACGTAACGGCATTACAGACTACGAAATTTTTATGGCGCAGGTTGAAAAAGTCGGGCACGACAAACGCGGCAATGCCACTTTCAAACGCGACGCCGACGGCAGAGAAATTCTTATCGACGGCGAAAAAATTATCGACGACGAGACTTTTGAAGTCGCCAAAGCTTATCACGCGTGGAAAAAAAAAATTCACTTCGACACGACGATTAAATTCTGCGCAGTAAAACTTTCCGACGTTCAAGCTCGCGGCGGACGTTTGGAAGCAAGTTTTTTTGACGCCGACGCACTCAACGCTCGACAAGCCGTCATAAAAAATTCCGTCACGTTCAGCGATTTAGCAACAGCTCATTACGTGAATCGATTCAAGCGCGTTTATTGCAAAAAAAATTTCGGCGAGCCGTTCTATCTGCCGTCACAGATAACCGACGTTCACCCGCAAGCCGACAAATTTATTTCGCGAGAAAGCCCTTGCAATTTTGATGAGCTTCGAGTTCATGACGGGCAAGTTTTGTTGACGCGTTCGGGAACAATCGGTTCCGTTGCTTACGTTTCAAAAACTTTGGCGGAAAAAATTTTGTCCGACGACGTGATTCGCATTGACGCGAAAAATTTTTTCGACGCGGGATATATTTACGCTTACTTGAAAAGTTCTGTCGGGCAACGAATTCTTTTGACAAACAGCTATGGCGCGGTGATTGAGCACATTGAGCCGGAGCACCTTGAAAAAATTCCCGTGCCCGATGCGCCCGAAACTCTCAAGCGACAAATTCACGAGCTGATTGTAAAATCGTATGAACTGCGCGACGAATCGAACGCACTGCTTGACGAGGCAGAACAAATTTTGATTGACGAACTTCATTTGCCGCCGATTGAAGACTTTCAAACGCAGAAAATTTTTTCCGTCAAGTTGAGCGACCTGCGCGGACGATTGGACGCATCATTTCACGCGCCGATTGTTCAGAGGATTGTCGAGCACTTGAAAGTTCACGCCGCAGAAGTCACGACCGTTGCCGACAGCCGAATCAGCCGCGCAGTCATTTTGCCGGGACGTTTCAAACGCGTTTACGTCGACGAAGGACACGGCAGAATTTTTATCGGCGGCAAACAAATCGGAGAGCTTGACCCGTCAAACAAAAAATATCTGTCGAACATTCATCACGCCGACAGAATTTCTTCCGAGCTTGAACTCCGAGAAAACATGACGCTGATAACCAGGAGTGGCACGATTGGCAAAGTCGCACTCGTTCCAAAGCATTGGCAAGATTGGATTGCGTCCGAACACGTCATAAGAATCATTCCCGCGAGTGTCGACGTTGCAGGTTATTTGAGCGTGTTCCTTGCGTCGGACTGCGGACAGGAATTGATTAAGCGCAACACTTACGGCGCAGTCGTCGACGAGATTGACGACAAACAAGTTCGCGACGTTCCTATTCCGTTGCTGAAAAATTTTGCCGCGCAGATGAAAATAAATGCTCTTGCACTTTCGGCGAACGAAAAACGCTTTGAGGCTTATCGGCTGGAGCAAGAGGCATTGAAACTTTTGAACGATAAAATTCTTGCAGTCTTATGAAATGAGGTTTTGCCAATGAAAAAATTTTTCGTAACGTTTCTGTTGATGATAACGGTTGCTGTCACGTCGACGGCACGCGCGGCAGAATTTGAGATGGTCGAATATTCGGCGCAGGTTAAATTGCAGTGGTTGACGGCGGCGGGCGTCCCCGATGCAGAAAATTTTTTGAAACTGCTCAATCGTCCCGTATTCTTCAACGCGGAAAATCTTGACGACTTCGAGCGAATCAAACTTGTCAACAGCTTGTATCAGGAGCTGAACTATTCCGCCGCGATTGAATATGTTCGCGCGAAAAATTATCGCAACGTGTTTGATTTGGCGTGCAGTTTATCTCCGCGAGCAATGCATTTGGGCGATGAAGGGCGCAAAGTCGTTGTCGGCGAATTGCAAACCGTTTGTCTTATCGGCGACTGGTGCATTGACGAATTCGGCAAGAAAGCCAAGCGCAATGTCAAATACGACGCCTTTTGGTTGCAAGACGCCGCCGGCATGATGAAGAGTGCCGACAAACTCAAGGGCGAGATTTGCATTATCGAACAGGGCGTTATGATTTATCTTGCCGATGACGTTCGCGCGCAGATGTATGAAAATATTCGTGCCGTTCTCAAAAAACACGGCGGTTGCTTGATAACGTCGGACTTCTGCCAGAAAAAATATTTCACGGACGTTGCGGCGGCTCTTTACGGCGATTCGGAAGCTCCCACGCTTTATGCAGAGACCAAGGCGATGTATGAAAAAGTTTACGACGACAAACTTTCCGATGACGCTTTGCAGGACGAGCAAGAGGCGATTGAATTTTTGGCGGCGCATGGACTTCGTGCCGAAAAAGTTCCGCTCTTCAAATCTACACCTAAGCTCAACGTCGCAAACAAGCTCACGTCCGCGCAGATTCAACGCATCAATGCCGTTGCCGCGAAAAATTATCTGTGGGTCATCACCGCTATTTAAGGAGACTTTAACTTGGAAAATCCAATGGGCATAGACCGAAATATTTTTGACTACATCGACTCGTTGCGGGACGTGGAAACCGTTAAAGCCGTCCGCGACAGTCTCGACGACAGTGCGTTGAAGAAAATTTTCTGGGCGTCGTTCAAAAAATATCTTACCGCGAAATCTGATTTGGAAAGGCAAAAAGCTCGGCTCAAGTGTACGGTTATCAATCGCTATTTCGGCGCAAGTATACCTTTGAAAGCGACTATCAAGCCATTCACGACGCCGCACGCCTTCTACGGAATTTTTATATCGTCTCTCGCGAAAATCGGCAAGGGCTGCACAATTTTTCAACACGTCACAATCGGCAGCAATACGCTCCTCGACAGCAAAAGTGCCGGTGCTCCGACGATTGGCGACAACGTTTACATTGGCACGGGCGCAAGAATTATCGGTAACGTCAAAGTCGGCAACAACGTCCGAATCGGAGCAGGTTGCACTGTCACGCGCGATGTTCCCGATAATTGCACCGTCGTTCAAGCCGCGCCGTTTGTCATTCAAAAAAATTCGCCGCAAGACAATCGTTGGATTCCAATGACAAAGTGGCGCAAACTCAAAGTCAAGAAAGTCAAACGCTCTCAAAAAATTCAAAGTAAATAATTCGGAGGCTGATTAATTTGTTTAGATTTGCGCATAACAATTTGAACGTGCTCGATTTGCAACGGAGCATGAAATTTTATTCGGAAGCTCTGGATTTGCACGAAGTCGGCAGAATTGAAACGGAAGACTTCACGATTGTTTATCTCGGCGATTCTTTTGACAGTCATCACAAATTGGAATTGACGTGGCTGAAAGACCGCAAGGAACCTTACGATCTCGGCGACAACGAATTTCACGTGGCATTCACGACAAAAAATTTCGACGCCGCGCACGCCCGTCATGAGAAGATGAATTGTATCTGCTACGAGAACGAGGCGATGGGAATTTACTTTATCACAGACCCGGACGGCTATTGGCTTGAAGTTTTGCCGGAATAAACTTTAACTTACTTTTCTTTTGCAGAAGTCGCGCGTCCATGCGCAACGGGTTTCGACTTAGTTCAGCGTGATTTTTGTTTGGAGACAGCTAATGTTTCTTTACGACGTTTCAACAATAATGTGGCGCGATTGGATTGTCCTGCGTCGACGGCTGAAAAAATTTATTCTCTCAAGACTCGTGACGCCTGTTTTATATCTCGTCGCATTTGGTTGGGGATTGGGCAAAAATATCAATCTCGCGTCGGGCAGCTATCTCGATTTCCTCGTGCCGGGAATTATCGCGCTCAACACCATGAACGTCAGCTACATGAGCATTACGACCGTCCACGCCGAACGCGTCTATCACAAAAGTTTGGAAGAATATCTCAGCGCACCGATTGAACCGGCGGCATTTGTTATCGGGAAAATTTTTTCGGCAGTCGTGCGGGCGTTAATTTCAACCGCGATAATTTTATGCGTCGCCAAAATTTTTGGAGCGAGTCTGAATTTTTTTGCCGAGCCGATAAATTTTCTAATCGTCGTCGTGTTGAATTCGATAATTTTCGCGAGCGTCTGTTTCTGCGCGGCGTTGAAAGTTCAAACCTACGAAGAGCTTGCGCAAGTCAACACGTATCTTTTGATGCCGATGAGTTTCTTATGCGGGACGTTCTTCAGCACGGCGGAATTGCCGCCCGTCGTCCGATTTGTGATAGAAATTTTGCCGCTGACTCACACGAGCCAACTTTTGCGCGAAGGTTTCAATTTCACGTCCGCAATGATTCTGTCGGCTTACGCGATTTGTCTGCTGTGGCTTGCGACGAAACTTTTCAAACGATTATCGAACTGAAACGGAGGCGAATCACTTTGACGAGCGCGATTTGTCTGCTGTGGCTTGCGACGAAACTTTTCAAACGATTATCGAACTGAAACGGAGGCGAGTCACTTTGACGAGCGCAATTTTGCTGGACGAACGCGACAACGTTGCAACATGCACAAGCCCTGCGTTCAAAGGCGACACGATAAAAATTCTCGGCGGAGGAGAAATTCATTGCGTCGAGGACATTCCGATTTGGCACAAAGTTTCATTGCGTCCGATTGTCGCGGGCGAAAAAATTTTCAAGTACGGCGAGATTATCGGCGCGGCGTCGATTGACATTGCGGCGGGCGCGTGGGTGTCACATGAAAATATTTTCAGCGTTCCGCGCGATTATGAGAGCGAGATGATTTAAATGAATTTTTACGGCTACAAACGTTCCGACGGTCGCGCAGGAATTCGCAACCACGTTTTGATTCTGCCGACGTGTGCTTGCGGCTCGGAGACGGCGAGAATCGTTGCAAGTCAAGTGCGCGGCGCGGTCAACATAATTTTCAACACGGGCTGTTCGGACGTTCAAGCCAATACCGATTTGTCGCAGAAAATTTTGACGGGCTTCGCGCTCAATCCAAACGTTTTCGGCGTCGTGATAATCGGTTTAGGTTGCGAGACTGTTCCTCATGCCAAGTTGCGCGAAAAAATTCAATCGCTGACTTCAAAGCCCGTCGTGTCGTTCGGAATTCAGGAAGTCGGCGGCACTCTCAAGACGATTGAACTTGCTGTTCGTGCGGCGCGTGATTTGGCGGCGGAAGCGGCTCTTCAACAGAAAGAACTCTGCGATATTTCGGAACTGCTCATGGGCATTGAATGCGGCGGCTCTGATGCAACGAGCGGTATCGCGTCGAATCCGGCTGTCGGCAAATTGAGCGACAAGTTGATTGATCTCGGCGCGTCGACTTTGATGAGCGAATCGATTGAATGGATCGGCGGCGAACATGTTCTTGCCAAACGTGCGGCGACTCCCGAACTTCACAACAAAATTATCAAAATCTGCGCGGACTACGAGGCACATTTAAAATCGGCGGGACAAGACTGTCGAGCAGGGCAACCAACGCCCAGCAATAAGGACGGCGGACTTTCAACCATTGACGAGAAAAGTTTAGGCTGTATTCGCAAAGGCGGCACGCGTCCGATTGTCGAGGTGCTCAATCAAGCTGAACGTCCGACTAAACGCGGAGCAATCGTCATGGACACGGCGGGCTATGATATTTCTTCCGTCACGTCGATGGTTGCGGCTGGTTGCAATGCGATAATCTTCACGACCGGGCGCGGCACTCCGACCGGCAACGCGATTGTTCCCGTGCTCAAAGTCACTGCCAACGCAAAAACTTTTTCGTGGATGGCTGACAATATCGACGTGGACTTGAGCGGCATTATCGACGGAAATTTGACGATTGACGGCGCGGGCGATTTGCTGTTGGAAAAAATTCGCGACGTGTGCAACGGACGA
>CAMNPA010000026.1 GCA_946547205.1 uncultured Selenomonadales bacterium
TGGTCAAATAATCGACATCAGCGACGGCGCGACGATTCAAAATGTCGGCGGCGCGGAAATTGTTCAGACTGATTCGGACGGCGAGTTTGCATTTAAAGATAACGTTGCACCGTTCACGGTCAGCGGCGATGATTCCGTTGCGCTCGAGATGGATTCGACTGCGGACGCAAAAGTTGTCGGCGTGAAAAATTTCGACGTTGGCACGATTGCGGGCGCGCTGAGCACGGTCGCGATTAACGGCGTCAACATCGACATCAGCGGCGACGACGACAATTTGTTCAGCTACTCGACGGACGGCATCAATTCGACGCTCGGAGCGGTCGGCGGCTCTTCGGTTGAAATAAACGGTGTCGGCGGCGCAAGCGTCGTGCAGGTTGAGAGCGACGGGCAATATAATTTCTTCGACAACCAAAAATTCACGTTGAGCGGCGGCGATGACGAAGTCAACTTCAAACTCGACAATGAAAACGTCACGGCGATTGAAAATCTCGATGAGACGGTGACGGGCGATTTCCGCACTGAAATTAAAGTGAACGACTCCGCGATTCAAGTCGGCGGCGATTCTTCGATTGCGGTTGCCAACGACGGCGAAAAACTCGTTATCAGCGGCTTGACGGGCGGCGCAAGTGTCGTGAAGGCGGACGGCGTGAGCAGCGCGTTCACGGATTCGGACGGCGATTTCACGTTCGCGGACGGAAAAATTTTCAACGTTGCGGGCGATTCTGACGGCGTCGAATTCAAGCTTGACGGTGCAGGCAATGTTGTCGGCGTTGAAGATTTGGACAGCGGCGCAACACTTCGCGGCGACTTTGACGGTTTGATGATTAACGGGCAAAAGATTGACATCAGCGGCGATTCGGACGGCTTCGGCATTGTCGGCAGTGACAGCGGCATTAGTCAAATCATCGACATGAGCGAGAATTCAACGGTGCACAACGCAGGCGGCGCGAGTGAACTTTTGACTGACACGGACGGAACTTTCTGGTTCGAGAGCGGCGATGTCAAGTTCAAGGTCACGGGCGACAGTGCGGTCGAATTCATCAGCGACGGCGTGAATAAAATTAGCGGCGTGAAAAATCTCAACGGCTGGATTGAGACTGACAGCGAGATTTTCGCGAACGGATTCAGCGTCAACGGTCAAACTGTGCAAATCGACGGCGACGAAGGCACGCTCTCAATTCACGGCGTTAACGATACTTCAATCGACACGATTAGCGGCGTCGGAAGTTCTGACGGCGTGACAATCACATCAACCGGCGGAGCAAGCGTCATCACCACGGACATTGCGGGCACGTTTGAATTCAACAACCAGAAGTTCACGACGAGCGGCGATTCAATCGTAACGTTCGGGCTTGAAAATGATAACGTCACGTCAATCAGCGAACTAAGCGGCACAGTCAGCGGCACGTTTGCCGGCGGCGTCAACGTCAACGACAACACAATCAAAGTCACCGGCGACAGCAGCGTTGAAGTTATCGGCGACAACGACAGCGCGGTATCGGCTCTCGGCGACGTGAACGCCAACTCGACTGTCGACGCGTGGAGCTCTGCCAAACAAATCAGCGTCGTTGGCAGCGGCGAATTCACATTCATCGGCAATGACGGCGTCACGCAGAAATTCACGGGCGACGACTTCGACGGCAACTTCACATTCACTGCCATTGACGACAGCACGATAACCGGCATCAGCGAATTTGAAAACGGCACGGTCACATTCGACACGGCGACCACTGCGCTTGATGTCAACGACCAAAGCTTGACGTTCGACACGACCGAAGACGTTACGCTTAAGATTGTCGACAGCTCGGTTAGCGGCGTGAGCGGCGTCACCGGTTCGGTTGACGGTCTCATTAATGCGACTGTCTACGGCTCAAGCGGCGTAACAAACATCACCGTCAACGACAAACCGATTGAAGTCATTGACCGCGATGAAAAGTTCAACGTCGTTGTTCATGATGAAACGGCTGATTACGTTTACGACGTGCAAGGCGCGGCAACCGTCAACGTTGAAAATGCGTCCGTCAAAGTCGACGACACCGATAGCAACTACGATTATCTTATCGGCGGCAAAAATTACGGTCTCGACGACAGCAAAGACGAAAACGACGGCTTCACCTTCACAACAGACGGCGATAAACAGATGACTGGCGTTTACAGTCTCGAAGGCGGCGTAGTTGTTGATGACGGCAACGCAACGCTCAACGTCAACGGCGACGATATTGAAGTCGCGGGAGCATCTTCACCCGTGACAATCGGCACGAACGGCAAAAATATCACTGACGTAAAGGGACTTACCAGCGGCTCAAATGTCAAAGGCGATCTTGACAACGCGGCAATTCAAATGCCCGGCTCCGACGGCGATACTCCTTCAACGTTGACTGTCAACGATAAGACTTACGAGCTCATTGACGACACCGACGGCGTTACAATTCAACCTGTAAGCAACGGCGGCATTGTCAGCGGGCTTGACGACGAGAAGAAGTTGAAAGTTTCGGAAGGCGTTTACACCGTCAACAGCCACGACTTCACGAAGCAATACGGCACGTTGACCGACGGCACTTACATTATCGGCACCAAGAACGAGAGCGATGCTTACATTTACGGCGACCCGACGAAAGATCTACTCGTGCGCAAATCCACTCCGATTCTTCACGGCACGGACGACGGCTTTAACATTGAAGACCTCACTTATTCGCCAAACGATTGGATAGCGGCTTCGACTGCTGCTTGGACGAAAGACGTTACCGACACGATAACGGGCAGCGGTTACAACTTCGACAGACCGCTTGAGATTTCTCTTGACAACAGCACCGGCAGTGAAACGCAGGACTTCGACTTGAGCGGCTATCCGGCGGTCAGCAAGAAGATTAATCTCGTCAACGGCGATCAAAACGTCACATTCGGCGGCGGCTACGGAAACATTGCTCACGTTCAAAGCGACGCGACGGGCAATAAGGTCATTCAACTTGCAGACAGCACTCACGGCGATGTTGCCATCGTCGACAGCAGCAGCGGAACGGTCTCAATCATCGGCGGTGCAGGCAATGATTCAATCTTCGTTCGCGACAGTGCACCTGTAACCGTCAACATGAGCAACGGCGGCGCAGACATGCTCCTGGCTTTTGCAAGAGCAAATTCACGTATCACGGTTGAAGGCTACGACGAATCAACGGGCGCGGCAATTCGCGTTGAAGAATATGCTTCAAGTGTTATGGCTGATGCTATCGTTGACGGCGTTGTTGAGTTCGGCGACGGTATCGTTAAGATTCACACGGACGAAGGCGAGACGTTGATTGACATCGATCCCGAAAATCTTTCCGCAACGGACGGCTGGATTGTCAATCTGTTAAGCTACAAGAAAAATCCCGAAGAGAAAGTTGCAGTCGGATTCACGGGCAAATACGGCGGACAAGTCGGCGACAGTGAACGCTCAACTCCGATTCTGCTCGTCGGCAACCATCTCGGCGATAAGAACGGCGGCTCAACACTCGTCGGCGGCACGGGCAATGATACGGTTCTTGCGGGAGCGGACGACAGCATTAACGCGGGCGACGGTGCAAATCTCGTAAGCTTGCAGGCTGATTCGTCTCGCGGCGGAGCAATCGTCAACATCGGCGACGGCTTCACGACGATAACCGGCATGAACAACACGCTTGACGACGAAACCGGCGACATCCTCGAAATTTACGGCGTTGACGTTTCGACGACGACTTTCAAGCTCAAAGACAGCAACTTGATTATCAACGGCGACGACTTCAGAGCGACGATTCTCGACGCTGACACGTTAAGCGGCAACTACACGACGCAACTCATTCGCGACACTGAAAATGAGCAACTCTATCGCGCGGCAATCGGTGCGGAAAACAGCACAATCAACGTCACGGACGACGACACGCCAAATGTTTTCCTCGGCGACAAAACCAAAGTTGACTTCACCAAGTTCACGGGCGACATGCTCATTGACCTTGAGAGTGATTGGAGCGAAAACTGCTACATCAACGGCGAACGCGTCTATCTGCAAGGCGTCAATCAACTTGAGGCAGGCGAAGGCACCGCGATATTCAAAGGCTCCGACGAGAACGAGACGTTGACGGCAGGAATCGGCAATGCGTCACTTTACGGCGACGGCGGCAGAAACTTGCTCGAAGGTTACACCGGCTCCGATAAGCAAGGTCGTACAACGTTCGTCGTGCTCGGCGTCAACGACAACGCTTACAACGTCATCACGGGCTTTAAATTCATCACCGATAAGAACTTCAACGCCACCGCCGATGAAATTGAAATCGACATCGAATATAACCACGTCAGCGACGTTAAAGTTGTCAACGGCACCGATTTACAAATTGAAGTTCGCAACGCCAACAACGAGCATCCCGAAACGGCGATTATCAAAGGCGCGGTCAATTCCAACGGCTACGGCAAAGACTTCAACATCAGCGGCGCGGTTGCTCAAGTCGGCGTCGATAAGCTCAACGTCGACACCTACGCGGACTTCTACGTTGCGACCGGCTCAAACGCGACTGTCACTGTTGATAAATCCGTTGAAGGCTCCGTAAGCGTATGGCTTGACGATCCCGACAGCGGCAAGACGTTTGCGGGCGACATCAAAGTTATTGACGCGAAGAATACAAGTGCAAATGCTGAACTCGCGGGCAACAATCTCGACAACGTCATCTGCGCGGGCAAAGGCGATAACAGCTTGTGGGGCGGCTTCGGCGGCAATGATTCACTCGTCGGCGGCAGCGGCAACGATACGTTCGTTTATCTGCTCGGCAACGGCAATGACACGATTCAAAGCGCGACTTCGGGCGACACGGTCATTCTCGGCGACATCACGATTGATCAAATTCAAGCGGCGAACATCAACGGCAACGTCGTTCTCAACATGGCGGACGGCGGCAGACTTACCGTTGAAGACGGCAGGAACGTTGAATTCAAAGTCAGCAACGGCAACGGCGGATTCGACACCTACAAGCTCAACAACAATCGCCAATTTGAACAAAAGTAAGAACCAGGCTCTATAAAATTCAGTACTTGAAAAAAGTTTTCAGTGGTTGTAAATTATTACAGCCACTATTTTTTTTGGAAGTGATGACTTTGTGACGAAAGAAAATTTTAACGTGACGGGCATGAGCTGTTCAGCATGTTCTGCGCGTGTCGAGAAAGCTGTCGGCAAAATCGTCGGTGCGGAAAATGTCAGCGTCAATCTGCTCACCAATTCAATGCAAGTCAAATTCGACGAGGCAACCGTTTCCGCCGCGCAGATTGTTGACGCCGTTATCAATGCCGGCTATGGTGCAAGTCCTAAAAAAATTTCCGCGCAGATTAAAACACCTGAACGCACGATTGACGGAGAAATTGACGCGATGAAGTTTCGGCTCAAGTGGTCGATAATTTTTCTGCTGCCGACAATTTATATCGCAATGCATAATTTATTGCCGCTTGCAACGCCGCAAATCGTCACGGAACTTTTCGACGGTCGAGCAAACGCCGTAACGTTCGCCTTCGCGCAATTCCTGCTGATTCTGCCAATCATGTATCTCAACCGAAAATATTACGTCAACGGCTTCAAAACTTTACTCGCGGGCGCACCGAATATGGACAGCTTGGTCGGTCTCGGCTCAATGTCGGCGGCAATGTTCGGAGCATTTGCGCTGATAAGAATCGGTCAAGGACTCGGCACGGGAAATTTTCAGCTCGTCGACGAATACAGCCGCAACCTTTACTTTGAATCGGCGGGAATGATTGTCACGCTGATAACCGTCGGAAAATTTTTCGAGGCTCGTGCAAAGGGCAAAACTTCGCAAGCCGTAGAAAAGCTGATGAATCTTGCTCCGAAAACTGCAACTGTCCTGCGCGGCAATGTCGAAGTCACAATTCCCGTTGAAGAACTGATTATCGGCGATGAAGTCATTGTTAAGCCCGGCGAGAGTTTTGCGGCGGACGGCGTGATTGTTGACGGCTCAACGACTGTCGACGAGTCGGCGATAACCGGCGAGAGCTTGCCCGTTGAAAAAATCATCGGCTCCAACGTCACGAGCGGAACGATCAATCAGAGCGGCTGCGTGAAATTTCGTGCGGTCAAAGTCGGCGGCGAAACCACAATCAGCAAAATCATCGCGTTGGTTGAAGAAGCGTCGGCGAGCAAGGCTCCTATCGCGAAGACTGCCGATAAAGTTGCAGGCGTGTTCGTGCCCGCCGTGATTGTCATTTCGATTGTCGCGGGAAGTTTTTGGCTCATCAACGGTGCCGGCGTCGAATTTGCATTTTCTATCGCCGTGTCGATTCTCGTTATCAGCTGTCCATGCGCCTTGGGACTTGCAACGCCTGTCGCGATTATGGTCGGTACCGGCAAAGGTGCGGAGAACGGAATTTTAATCAAGTCGGGCGAGGCTCTCGAAACTGCTCATGCGATTGATACCGTTGTCGTTGACAAGACCGGCACATTGACGGAAGGCAAACCGTTTGTCACGAACATTATCACTTGCAGCGTTGACGAGCAGACGTTGATTGAAATTGCCGCCACGCTTGAAAATCGCAGCGAACATCCGTTGGCTCAAGCCGTCACGACTTTTGCAACCGATAAAAAAATTTCTCCGCGCAGTGCAGAGAATTTTCAAGCAGTCTTCGGAAAAGGCGTTCGCGGCGTGATTGACGGCGTGGAATGTTTTGCGGGCAATGAAAATTTTTTATCGGAGCTCGGCTTCAAACTCGACGGTCTGCACGAAAAAATTCAATCGCTCGCTGCGGAAGGCAAGACGCCAATTATTTTCGCACGCGGTGAAAAAATTCTCGGCATTATCGCCGCCGCTGACGTTGAGAAAAAAAATTCCGCGCAAGCAGTCGCGGAGTTCAAAAATCTTGGCATTGATGTTATCATGTTGACGGGCGACAACGAACGCACGGCTCAAGCTGTCGCGAATCGGCTCGGCATTGAAAAAATCGTCGCAGGAGTTTTGCCCGAACATAAAGCCCGCGAAATCGAACGTCTTCAAGCTCAAGGTCGCAAGGTCGCGATGATCGGTGACGGCATTAACGACGCGCCCGCATTGGCAAAAGCTGACGTTGGCATTGCGATTGGTGCAGGTACTGACGTTGCCATTGAAAGTGCCGACGCGATTTTGGTTCGCAACGATTTGCTCGACGCGGTCAGTGCGATTAAACTTAGTCGCGCCGTGATGACGAACATCAAGCAAAATTTGTTCTGGGCATTTTTCTACAACGTGATTTGCATACCGCTCGCCGCAGGAATTTTTTATCCGACGTTCGGGCTGAAACTCTCGCCGATGATTGGTGCGGCGGCAATGAGCATGTCAAGCCTTTGCGTCGTGATGAATGCTTTACGGTTGCGAATGTTCAAAGTCAATCGGTCAATCACTTCCGACGAGACTCCGCGCAACGTTGAAGTCCGCGTGGAAAATCTTCAGACGGAAATTTTTAAGGAGGCAATTCAAATGCAGACAACATTAAAAATCGAAGGCATGATGTGCAAACACTGTCAAAAACACGTTCACGACGCTTTGGCGAAAATGGACGGCGTCACGGACGTTGAAGTCAGCTTGGAAAATAATTCGGCGACTGTCACCGCGACGCGTGAAATTTCTCTCGACGACTTCGCCAAAGTTATCGACGACGCCGGCTATGAACTCGTGCGATAAAAATTAATCGTGCCACAAATTTTCAAGACGACGTTTAATCATCAATTCCGCGCCCTGCTCCGTAGGTTCGTAGTAGCGTGCGGAAATTTTTTTATCGGGCAGATACTGTTGCTTGACAAAGTGATTGTCGAAGTCGTGCGGATATTTGTAACCGACGCCGTGCCCGAAAAATTTTGCGCCCTTATAATGTGTGTCTCGCAAATGTTTGGGAACTTCGCCTTGAGTGTCCGCAAGAGCTCTGTCAATCGCCAAATACGCCGCGTTGGACTTCGGAGCCGCCGCAATGTACGTGACGGCTTGAGCAAGGATAATTCGCGCTTCGGGCAGCCCGACGAATTGAGCAGCTTGAGCCGCCGAATTCGCCAAAATCAACGCTTGCGGGTCAGCATTGCCGACGTCTTCAGCCGCGCAGATGACGATTCGTCGCGCAATAAAATTCAAGTCTTCGCCGCCGTCAATCATCTTCGCCAAATAAAAAATCGCCGCGTCCGGGTCAGAGCCGCGCATACTTTTTATGAACGCACTCGCCGTGTCGAAGTGATTGTCGCCGCGCTTATCGTAACGTCTGATTTTTTCGCCGAGCAGTTCGCGCAACGTGTCGACGGAAATTTTTTCGGTGAATGCGGCTTGCTCCAAAAGATTCAACGCCATACGCGCATCGCCGTCAGCAAAATCGGCAATGATGTCAAGCGCAGATTCTTCCGCAGAAAAATTTTCCGTCTCGACAGCACGGCGGAGAATTTTTTTTATGTCGTCGCTCGAAAGTTTTTCCAAGCGGACAATTTTCACACGGCTTAGAAGTGCGGCATTGACTTCAAAGAAAGGATTTTCGGTCGTCGCGCCGATGAGAGTTATTCGCCCGTCCTCGACGTATGGCAACAGGAAATCTTGCTGTCCTTTGTTGAAACGGTGAATCTCGTCGATGAAAAGAATCGTGCGCCGACGATAGAACTTGCGTTGATCTTCCGCTTCCTTGACAATGCCGCGCAGTTCAGAAATTCCCGACAATGCCGCGTTGACTTTGACAAAGTTGCTCGACGTTGTGTTTGCGATAATTTTTGCGAGCGTCGTCTTGCCGGTGCCGGGTGCTCCGAAAAAAATCAGCGACGGCGTTTGACCACAAGCGATCATTTTGCCGAGTCCGCCGCGAAAAATTGCCGCCTGTCCCACGAAGTCCGATAAAGTTTTCGGTCTCATTCGTTCGGCAAGCGGCTGATATTTTTTGTCGTCATTAACATTGCTGAATAAATCCATTTGACCTCCTCATAAAATCATGAGCAACGTGCCCGCCGTTGTTTTAAAATTCGCCTGTCGAGCCGAAACGTCCGCGCCGCATTTCTCCCACGCCGATTTTGTCGCCGTCAACCGTAAAATATTTTTGGAAGAGCCCTTGAGCAATTCTCATGCCGCGTTTAATCTCAAATTCGCCGAACAGACTCACGACGGGCAAGATGATATGTCCGCGATAATCCGCATCAATCACGCCGACACCGTTCGCCAAAATCAGTCCGTGCTTGACGGCAAGACTTGAGCGCAGATAAATCAGCAAGACTTCATCGGCAGGAAAAAAGGCTTTGAGACCCGTGGGCACGAGCGAAATTTTTTCATTCGACACG
>CAMNPA010000027.1 GCA_946547205.1 uncultured Selenomonadales bacterium
AAGGTTGAAGACGTTCGCCGCAGATGATTCGCTGTGCAATGTTTAATGCCGCGTCGAAAAATTTCACGTCGTCGAAAGTTAAAGCCGTTCGCCGCAGATGATTCGCTGTGCAATGTTTAATGCCGTGTCCAAAGTTCATCGCTCTCCCAAAATTTTTTGCAACTTGACGCCGAGAAATGCCGCCGCCAATGCTTTGAGTATGTCGCCGGGAATGAATGGCAACACCGCCATTGTCAACGCCTGCCACAAATTCACGTCGAGCAACAGAAGCATTGAGATCAGTCCGCCGACGTAAGTTATCGGCACCGCGATTAACAAATTCATCAGCGCATAACGTTTGAATTCGGGCGTCGAACCTTTCGCCAAACTCAAAAGCGAATATGCAATCAGCCACGCGAAATAAAATCCGCCTGCCGGGCCGAGAAGTCTGCTCAAACCTTGACCGCCTGCGAAAACCGGTAAGCCTGCCGCTCCGAGCAAAATGTAAATCAAAATCACCGTGAAAGTTTTTTTCGGCGGCAAAAGGTAAGCCGTCAAGCTCAACGCGAATGTTAAAGCCGTCACCATGCCCGGCGTGAATGGCAAAGGGAACGAGATATAAGCCGCCACGCAACACAGCGCGACGCACATTGACATTTTGGTCAGCTCGTGCACGTTTGATTGTCGCATAAAAATTTTTTCGCCTCCGTGATGAATTGCCGTGATGATTGTCAACGCGGCGATTATACAAGAGCCGATTGTCAACGTCAACGATTTTAAATGTTTACTTCACGCGGTCAGAAAAATTTTTCAATCACAGCAGCCACGCCGTCATTGTCATTGTCGAGCGTCACGAAGTCCGCGAGATTTTTAATTTCGTCGGAAGCATTGCCCATCGCCACGGCCAGACCTGCCGCCTGCAAAATTTCCGTGTCGTTTGGCGCGTCACCGACGGCAACCGTTTCCGAAATGTCGACGTTCAGAAAATCGCACAGCTCAACAAGTCCCGTTCCTTTTGAAACATTTGCGGGCGAGACTTCCAAATTATTTGCCTCGGCAAAATTCATCGTCAAGCCCAAACGGTTTATGCGTTCAAAATTTTTGTCGCGGGAATTTTTGTCGCGGTGATAGAGATTGACTTTGATGACGTCGCCGGGATTTTCGCGAACGTATTGCTTTAAATCGTCGGTGCGCACGCAAATTCGATTGAACATGTCGAAATAAATTTCCATGCCGAAATCGCTCATGTGTTGAATGTCGACTTCGCGGGCAATGGAATTTTTCAACGTCAGCAAGTGAATCATCGCGCGTTCAGTCGTGCCGAAGTCAATCAGTCGGAGAATCGTCTCATCGTCGAGCGCGTGAATTTTAATCGGCTTGTCGGAAAAAAAATCGTAGACGAGTCCGCCGCTGATTAAAACGCCGTAATTCATCAGCTTGAATATTTCGCGGTAATCGTTCAGCTCGGCATAACCGCGCCCGGTGCTGACAACGACTTGAACTCCGCGTTTCAAAAGGTTGTCGATGGAAGATTTTGTTCGCGGCGAAATTTTTTTCTGCGAATTCAAAACGGTGCCGTCCATGTCAACCGCCAAAAGTTTGTATTTCATGTTATCGCCTCCTGCAAAAATTTTATCACAGCGTCAACAAAAATTCATGTCTATGTTATAATCGGCGCGAGGTGAATCGTCGTGAGACTTTACATTGCCGAGAAGCCGTCGATGGCGAGAGAACTTGCCGCGTGTTTGAAAAATCCCAAAAAGGGCAACGGCTTTATCGAAACTGACGGCGGAATTGTGACGTGGCTTGTCGGTCACGTGTTGCAACAAGTTGAGCCTGCCGCTTACGACCCGAAATATAAAACGTGGCGCGCCGAAGACTTGCCGATTGTTCCCGAAAAATGGAAGCTCGAAGTCAATCCCGCGACGGAAAAGCAATTTCAAATCGTCAAAGCGTTAATCGGTCGTGCGGACGAAATTATTCACGCCGGCGACCCGGATCGCGAAGGTCAATTGCTTGTCGACGAGGTGCTTAATTTTGTCGGAAACAGACGACCCGTCAAAAGAATTCTGCTCAACGCGCTGGACGAGACGAGCATTCAACGCGCTCTTGCCGACATGCGAAAAAATTCCGAGTTCTTCAATCTGCAGCAGTCAGCACTTGCACGCAGTCGAGCTGATTGGCTTATCGGCATGAACTTATCGCGAGCGTACACTTTGGCGGCGCAGCGTCACGGTTACAATTTAGTTTTGCCTGTCGGGCGCGTGAAGACTCCGACGCTTGCCCTGGTCGTCCGTCGTGAACGCGAGATTCAAAATTTTAAGCCCGTCGATTTTTACAACATCTGGGCGACGTTCGAGCACGAGAACGGAACTTTTGTCGCGAAGTTCAAGCCGACGAAAATTAATTCTGCTTACGACAGCGAAGAGCGACTTATTCGGGAAGATAAGGCGCAGGAGTTGCTTGAAAAATTTTTGAACGAGCCGCGTATCGGACTAATTTTTTCGCGCAAAACGACCGAGCGTAAAGAATCGCAACCGCTACCGTTTTCGCTGTCGAGTTTGCAAATCGCTGCGGGCAAATCGTTCGGTTATTCGCCGCAAGAAGTCCTTGACGCCGCGCAGAGCCTTTACGAGAAAAAGTTGACGACTTATCCGCGTTCCGACTGCGAATATTTGCCGAGCGTTCAATTTTCCGACGCGCCGACGATTTTGAAACACCTTGCACGAATTGGCGACGAGTCGTTGAAAAATTTGGTGACTCACGCTAACGACACAATCAAGAGCCGCACATGGGACGACAAAAAAATTTCCGCGCATCACGCCATCATTCCGACGCAAAAGCCGTTGAACATGCAACTTTCCGCCGTCGAGCTCAACGTTTACAAACTCATCGCGAAAAATTACGCCGTGCAATTCTATCCACTCCACATTTACGACGAGACCGTTTTAACCGTCCGATACAAGCTTGAAATTTTCAGCGCGAGTGGCAAAGTCGTCAAGCAGCTCGGTTGGCGAGAATTTTACTCTGCTCCGAAAGTCAAAGCTGAAGATGAAACGATTCTGCCGAAAATGGCGACCGGTGATAAAGTCCGCAACACTGGCGCAGAAATTAAAAAAGGCACGACCACTCCGCCGAAACGTTTCACGTCGTCAAGTCTCGTTCAAGGCATGAAAAACATTCACAAATACGTTAAGAAGCCCGAATCGGCGAAGATTCTCCGCGACGTTTACGGCATTGGCACCGAGGCGACTCGCGCAACGATTATCGACGAACTCATTCAACGCGGCTTTCTGAAAGTCGTCAAGAAAAATCTGCAACCGACTGAGCGCGCTTACCTGCTGATTGACGCCTTGCCCGACGAAATGACTTATCCCGACGCGACCGCTTATTGGGAAGACCGCCTTAACTCGATGAGCAACGGCTACGGAAAACTTGACGATTTTTTGGATGGGCAAATTGAATTCACCGAGAGACTCTGCGCGGCGGCGACGACTGCGAAATTTGCCGAGCCGGAAAATATTTTCAAGTGTCCGACTTGCGGCGGTGCACTCGTTAAACGCAACGGCAAGAACGGCGAATTTTGGGGCTGTACGAATTATCCCGACTGCAAGACGATGTTTGAAGATGACAACGGTAAACCTGACTTTGACGGCAAAAATCGTTCGGCGCGACTGCTCAAGGAAGGTGCTCCGAAGTGTCCGACTTGCGGCGGTGCACTCGTTAAACGCAACGGCAAGAACGGCGAATTTTGGGGCTGCACAAATTATCCGAAGTGCCGCACGACTTTTGACGATAAGGACGGCAAGCCCGACTTTGACGGCAAAAAATTTCTTCGCGCCCAAAATTTTTTCGCGCCCGAAGATTTTAATCCCGCCGACTTTGAACCGATGTCGCCCGAAGATTTTAATCCCGCCGACTTTGAACCGATACTTTCTTCCGCCGATTACAAGTGAAAATTTTTAGCAAGGGAAGTGAACGCCATGGACATTGCGCAAGTCAAAGAAGAATTGTCTCGACTTCGCAAAGAGATCAAACGCCACAACAAAAAATATTACGAACTCGACGCGCCCGAAATTTCCGACTACGAATACGATAAGCTGATGACGCGGCTCAAAGAATTGGAAGCGGCTTATCCCGAATTCATCACGCCGACATCACCTACGCAAACAGTTGGCGGCAATGCAAAACGTGAAGCAGGCAAACTCGTCGCGCACGATGTGCCGATGTTGTCGTTGCAAGACGTGTTCAATCGCGCGGACGTGGAAAATTTTATCAACGACGCCATCGAAAAACTCGGAGATGTTGAATTCGTCGTTGAGGAAAAAATTGACGGGCTGTCGATGGCGTTGCGATACGTCGACGGAAAATTTACTCAAGCTGTCACTCGCGGCGACGGCATTCATCAAGGCGAGGACGTTACGGAAAATGCGCGAGTCATTGATGACGTTGTTCAGCAGCTCGTCGACGCTCCGGCTTACCTTGAAATTCGCGGCGAAGTTTACATGACGCATAAAGACTTCGCGGCGACAAATGCACGTCAAGAAAAACTCGGCTTGAAAATTTTCGCCAATCCCAGAAACTGCGCGGCGGGCACGTTGCGGCAACTTGACAGTCGAATTGTTCGCGAGCGGCGTTTGTCAATGTTCACGTTCAATCTCCAGAAAATTGACGGCGTCGAACTTTCAAGCCACACGCAAGCTTATGACTTCATGATTCGCAACGGAATTAAAATCATTCACGGCTACGCGGTCTGCAAAAATTTCGCCGAGGTTTGGCAGGCGATTGAAGACATCGGCAAACGTCGTGACAAGCTTGACTACGACATTGACGGCGCAGTTGTCAAGGTCAACGATTTTGCGCAACGTGAACTTTTGGGCGCGACGAGCAAATTTCCGCGTTGGGCTGTCGCTTACAAATATCCGCCTGACGAACGCGAGACGATTCTCCGCGACATTGAGTTGAGCGTTGGACGCACCGGACGCATTACGCCGACTGCGATTTTCGACGCGGTGAGCTTGAACGGCACACGAGTTGAACGCGCGACTTTGCACAATCAAGACTTCATTGACGCGTTGGACATCAGAATTGGCGATACGATTCGCGTTTACAAGAGCGGCGAGATTATTCCGCGAGTGAGCGGCGTCGACAAATCAAAGCGTCCCGAAAATTCCGCGCCGTACAAAATTCCCGAAACTTGCCCGGTCTGCAGTCACAAGCTCGAACGCGAAGACAATGCCGCCGATTTTCGCTGCGTCAATCCGAATTGTCCCGCGCAGTTGGAAAATCATCTGCTGAATTTCGTCGGGCGAAACGCAATGGACATCAAAGGCTTGGGCGAAACGTCGATACCGAAACTCATCGCTGAAGGTTTTATTCGCACCGTTGCCGACGTTTACAAGTTGCGCGCTCGTCGTGATGAATTGCTTGCGAAAAAAATTTTCGGGCTCGTGAAGTCGACGGACAAAATCCTCGCGGCGATTGATGAGAGCAAAAAAAATCCGCCGGCGCGTTTGCTGACGGGACTGGGAATTTTCGGCGTGGGAAGTGCTGCGGCTCGTGATTTGATTCAACATTTCGGCGGGCTTGAAGAAATTTCTCGTGCGTCGCTTGAAGAGTTGCAACAAGTTCCCGATGTCGGCGAAGTCACTGCGCGGCACGTCAAAGACTTTTTCGACGACGCAGACAACGTAAAAATTCTTGAGGAGCTGAAAACTATGGGACTGACGCTTGAAGGCGAGAAAAAAATTTTTGCTGACGATTCGCCGATTGCCGGAAAAATTTTCGTGTTGACGGGCGCACTTGCCAATTACACGCGCGATATGGCGGCGGCACTCATCATTGAACGCGGCGGCATCGTCAAAGGTTCGGTGAGCAAGAAAACCGATTATGTTGTTGTTGGCGACAAACCCGGCTCGAAATTGACCAAAGCTCAAGAACTCGGCATAAAAATTTTGAGCGAAGACGACTTAGAAAAAATGTTAGCCGATTGAATCACGTTTCGAAGTCGAACAACGTCGGAGAGTTATCAGCTTTTGGATAAGCAATGCCCATGTGACGATAGCCCGACTCCGTGACGACACGACCGCGCGGCGTGCGCATGATGAATCCCAACTGCAAAAGATACGGCTCATAAATATCTTCGATAGTTTCGCGGGTCTCGCTGATGGAAGCGGCAATCGTTTCCAATCCGACCGGGCCACCGCGAAATTTTTTTATCATTGCGTCCAACATGCGGCGATCGGTGTGGTCAAGTCCGACGGCGTCGACTTCCAACGCGATTAAAGCTCTGTCGGCAATGTCGTCGGTTATCGTGGCGGAATTTTCAACCTGCGCGAAGTCTCGAACACGTTTGAGCAGACGATTTGCAATGCGCGGCGTGCCTCGCGAACGTCTGGCAATTTCCGTGGCACCGTTGAGCTCAATCGGAATTTTTAAAATCTGCGCGGCACGAGTGATGATCTCAACCAAAGCTTCCGTCGAATAATATTCAAGCCGACTGATGACACCGAATCTGTCTCTAAGCGGCGGGCTCAACGCACCGGCTTTGGTCGTCGCACCAATCAACGTAAACGGCGCAATGTCCAATCGAATACTTCGTGCACTTGGCCCTTTGCCGATGATGATGTCAAGCGCGAAGTCTTCCATTGCCGAATACAAAATTTCTTCGACTTGTCGGCTCAAGCGATGAATCTCGTCGATAAACAAAACGTCGCGTTCCTGCAAATTGGTTAGAATCGCCGCAAGGTCGCCCGAACGTTCGATTGCCGGCCCGGACGTTTGACGGAAGTTTACGCCCAATTCGTTGGCGATAATTCCCGCGAGTGTCGTCTTGCCGAGTCCAGGCGGTCCGTAAAGTAAAACGTGGTCGAGTGCCTCACGCCGATTGAGTGCCGCTTTAACAAAGACCGATAAATTTTGTTTAGCCTTTTCCTGCCCGATGTACTCGTTCAATCTGCGCGGACGCAAACTGTATTGCCAATCGTCGGAGCTCTGTTCAACGGTAGAGATTATTCGTTCGTCCAAAAATTTTCACCAACTTTATGCCCGCGGCAACGTGACGTTGCATCCAATGGACGCGTTTAACATTATGGAGATTCAAACGTTGTCGCCGCGCATGAGCAGAAAAATTTATTCGTTCGTCCAAAAATTTTCACCAACTTTATGCCCGCGGCAACGTGACGTTGCATCCAATGGACGCGTTTAACATTATGGAGATTCAAACGTTGTCGCCGCGCATGAGCAGAAAAATTTATTCGTTCGTCCAAAAGTCATCACCAACTTTATGCCCGCGGCAACGTGACGTTGCATCCAATGGACGCGTTTAACATTATGGAGATTCAAACGTTGTCGCCGCGCATGAGCAGAAAAATTTATTCGTTCGTCCAAAAGTCATCACCAACTTTATGACCGCGCAAAAATTCGGAGGCGTTGAGTTTTTTGGAGCCCGGTGCTTGAAGTTCGAGAATCTCTAACGCGCCGTCACCTGTCCCGACAAAAAATTTCTGCTCAACGATTTTGACTTCGCCGGGCGTCAATGAAAAATTTTCCGCCGCAAGTCGTGTTCGCCAAATTTTAAATTTGCCAGCCCGCGCAGAGCCGTAAAGTCCGCGAACGAGATTGTGAATTTCCCGCGCAGGTCGTCTCCAATCGATTAGTCCCGTGTCTTTCTTCAACATTGGCGCATATGTCGACAGCGAATCGTTTTGCTTGACGGGATTAAGTTCGCCGCGTTGAAGCAAGTACAGCGTCTTTAGCAACAAGTCTGCGCCGACTGTCATAAGCCGTTCGCGCAATTCGGGCAAAATCATTTCGTCGCCGATTGAAACTTCGCTCGCCAATAAAATATCGCCCGTATCAAGTCCCGCGTCCATTTGCATTGTCGTTATGCCCGTGACCGTTTCGCCGTTGATGATCGACCACTCAATCGGAGCCGCGCCGCGATATTTCGGCAGCAGTGACGCGTGAACGTTGATACAACCGAATTTCGGCACGTCAAGCAAAGTTTGCGGAAGAATTTGTCCGAAGGCAACCACGACGATTAAATCCGGCTCAAGCTCGGCGATTTGCGCAATGACTTCGGGCGCACGAACTTTCAACGGCTGAATCACGCGCAGATTATTTTCTTCGGCAAAAATTTTTACGGGCGGCGATTGAAGTTTGTGCCCGCGACCGCGCGGCTTATCGGGCTGTGTGACGACGCAAAGAACGTTTGCATTGTCAACGAGCGCGGCGAGACTCGGTACGGCAAATTCGGGCGTGCCCATGAAAATAACTTTTAACTTTTCCATGTGATCTCCTTACGGGTTGCAACGTTTGCAGGGAACATATCCGGCGTTAACTGCCTCGTCGCGCGTGTTGAATGGGACTTTGTTGGCAGGATTCATCTTGCCGACCGCCGCGCAGTCCGCGTAGTGAAATTTTCTGGAATTGGCGTTGCCGATATAAGACGACGCGAGAACCGTCGCAAAAATCGTCGTCAACGTGATAATCGTGATGAACGCAAAAATTTTCTTCATGACAATCGCTCCTTAAGGTTTGCAATTACCGCAAGGTGAATAGCCTGCCGCAAATGCTTCTTCGCGCGAATTGAACGGCACTTGATTTTTGTAATTCATTTGCAGAACAGATTCGCAGTCGCGCTTGTGAAAAGTTTTTCTATAAGCGTTGCCGATATAGGGCGTGTCAAAAAGTGGCGGAGCCGCAAATACAACGGCAGTCGTCAAAGTCAAGGCGATTATAATTAGCGCAAAAATTTTTTTCATGACAATCGCTCCTTAAGGGTCGCAAAATTCGCAAGGCTTATAACCTGCTTTTATCGCCTCGTCGCGGCTATCGAACAAAAGCATCTGTCCGCCTGACGTTTTATCAAGTCCTGCGCGGTGATTTTGACAATCCAACGTGTGAAATATTTTCGTCGTGCTGTTGCCGAGAACTTTATCTGGGTCCGGCAATGACAGGCTGTGCATAAAAATTATCAAAAAAACCGCGACCACGAGCACTATCTTCAATATGGTTGATATTTTCATAGCGACTTCCTTAATGGTGCCGAATGACTTCAAATCTCCA
>CAMNPA010000028.1 GCA_946547205.1 uncultured Selenomonadales bacterium
CACGGCAACAATTACGTCACGATAAGCGCGGGCTCCGGCTCCGATTACGTTTATCATTACGGCAACAATCCTTCAATCACGGGCGGCACGGGCAACGATACCATTTACAGCTACGAGAGCGACAACGCAAAAATTTTCGGCGGCGACGGTCACGATTACATTTCAAACAGCGGCAACAAGTCTACGCTTAGCGGCGGCGATGGAAATGATTCAATCAGCGGCAACGGCGACAGCTTGTCAATCGTCGGAGGCAGTGGCAACGATTCAATCAGCGGCTACGGCTCGAAGTTGACGATTCGCGGCGGCAAAGGCAATGACACACTTCACGGCGGCGGAAATAACAGCGACAGTCTCGGCGCAAAAATTTTGCTCAACGACACAATCGGCACGAATCATTTCAGCTTGAGCTTTTCCTCGAACAGTTCAATCATCAGCGGCGCAGGCTCCGATTCCGTCAGCATGTCAGGCAACGACAAAGCTTTAATCAAATTGGGCGCGGGCAAAAACTCTTTAACCTCGCGCAACGATTCAAATTCCACGATTCAAGCTCTCGGCGGCAACGATCGCTTAGTTTTTTACAGCGGCAAAAATCTTTCAATCAACGCGGGCGACGGCGACAATTACGTTGAATTCGGCGACAGCTCCTATTCAATCAACTCGACCAAAAATAAAATCGTCACCGGCAAGGGCAACGACACTATCGGCGACTACAGCACGTACTCTTCCATCACGGCGGGCGCGGGCAACGATTCAATTACACACGTCGGCGCGAATTCGACTGTGCGCGGCGGTGACGGCAACGATTGGATTTCCAATTCAGACGGTCAACGCGACTACGGTCACATCACTTCAATCAGCGCGTACAATTTGATTGACGGCGGCACGGGCAACGACACTCTCGGCAACGCGTGCGACAACGTTACGCTCCTCGGCGGCAGCGGCAATGATTATCTCTCGACGGGCGGCACGGACAGCGTCTCAATCAACGGCGGCATCGGCAACGATACCATTTACAACGTGACGGACATCAATCGGCAACTCTCCACGAATTCAACGCTCATCGGCGGCAGTGGTAACGATTCGATTTACAACACCGGCAACGACGTTACAATTATCGGCGGCACGGGCAACGATACGATTTTGCTTGGCACCACTCGCGACTCCCAAAAACGCGGCATCGGCGGCGAAAATGTTCTGGTCAAATACACTTCGGGCGACGGCAACGACTTGATTCAAGGTTTCGACGGCAAGGCGACACTTTCAATCGGCGGCGGTGCTCACTCCACAAAAAAAAGCGGCGATAATTTAATCGTCACTGTAGGCAAAGGCAAGATAACGTTGGAAGGCGCGGCAAGTTTGGAAAGCGTCAACATAACGAGCGACTACGTTAAAGTCACCAACAAGACTTCTTCGCCCGTCACTGTCGACACGTCCGTAAAATTCATCGACGCTTCTTCTCGGACAATCGCCGCAAGCATCAAGGGCAACGCGTTGGATAATTCAATCGTCGGCGGCAGCGGCAATGATTCTCTCTACGGCAGAGCAGGCAACGACACCATTCGCGGCAACGCAGGCAATGATAAACTTTACGGCAGCAACGGCGACGACATTCTCATCGGCGGCACCGGAAACGATTCACTTTGGGGCGACGACGGCAACGATACTTTCATTTATGCTGACGGCGACGGCAAGGACGTTATCAACGACTTCGAAGACGACGACCTTTTGAAAATCACGGGCACTTTTTCCGCGACGTGCAACAAATCCAAGTCGGAAGTCTATTTCAAAGTCGGCGAAACTTCCAACGCAATCACGCTGAAAAATTTCACGGCGACGACCTTCAACGTCAACGGCACTGCTTATCACATCAACGGCACAAAGCTCGTCAAATAGTTCAAGTCAAGTCGACAAGTTCACGCGCTCGCTTATCGTAGCGGGCAATTTTTTTGTAGCCGAAACTGCGAACATAATCACGCGCCACCTCGAAAAATTTTCCGCAGTCTTCGGGCTGATGAGCGTCGGAATTTATCGTGACGGGCAAATTGTAAGCGGCGGCAACTTTCATGAAGTCGGCATAAGGCGAAATTTCTTTACCGCGACGACCTTCAACGTCAACGGCACTGCTTATCACATCAACGGCACAAAGCTCGTCAAATAGTTCAAGTCAAGTCGACAAGTTCACGCGCTCGCTTATCGTAGCGGGCAATTTTTTTGTAGCCGAAACTGCGAACATAATCACGCGCCACCTCGAAAAATTTTCCGCAGTCTTCGGGCTGATGAGCGTCGGAATTTATCGTGACGGGCAAATTGTAAGCGGCGGCAACCTTCATGAAGTCGGCATAAGGCGAAATTTCTTTGACGGGATAGCGATAAAGCGTGCCGGTGTTCACGTCGACAGCCATATCAGCTTTCTGCAACGCGGCGGCGACACGTTCAAGGTAATTCGTCGCGTCGAAGTCGGGAAAAAATTTGAACAGGCGAATATTGAACGGATGCCCTAAGATGTCGTAATTGCCGCTTGCCGCAAGCTGTTCAACCTGCAAAGTGTATTCTTCCCAAACGTCGCGCAAATCGTGATTGTGCCACTCGTCGATAAGTTTTGCGGCATCATAGCCCCAGCCGTTTATAAAATGCACAGAGCCGATCCGATAGTCGAAGTTCCACGCGTCAAGAATTTTTTTCACGGCGGACTGGTCGCGGAAATTGCAAACCTCAATTCCGATTTTGACAGCGTGATTTTTTTTCAACTGCGCCATGAAGTCAAAGTAATCCTTCAACGTGTGCTTGAACTTGTTCGTCTTGAGCCAGACCTTTTGAAATTGCCCGACCGTTGAATCGTCCAAAATCAAATCGTCGTAATAGAGCTGTTCAAATTCCGGAAAAGTGTGCGTGTGTTCACTTACGCCAATCTCGTTAAGCCCGTGAGACTTTGCCGCGACGAAAAAACCTTCCGTCCAAGCCGCGTCATAGTCTCCGTACTCAAAATGCATGTGGTAATCGAAACGCATAGAAGTCACCTCATCAGAATGTTTTATTTTTTGTCTGCTTTAATGTTTTGTCTGCAGGTTCTTATCGAAAATCGCCGCCGTTTCTTCCTGTAATTTCTGCATGTTGTGCGTGTACAAATTCTGCGTGATTTGTGTATTCGCGTGTCCTAATCGTCTTGCTACGCCTTTTGGTTTTGCGCCACTATCAGCTGTGTTGCGTGTGTGTGACGGAACTACGAACCGATTGCCTGATAAACCCGAGCAAGCACTTTGATAAACTTTACAAAACTTTGAATCAAGCATCTCTTCTCCTTTCAAACTCATTATATCAGAAAATTGCTTATGTCTTTTCTTTTATTTGAGTTTATCAACAACCTCTAATCAAACTCGCGTCCGTACAGTTAAGCGATTGTTGACAGGACTTGATTCAACTTGTAAAATTGGCGGCGAATGGAGGCGGTCAAACTTTATGAAATATAAGCGTGTGGTTTTGAAGTTAAGCGGCGAGGCTCTTGCCGGCGATAAAAATTTCGGCATCAACCCGCCCGTAGTCGAAAGCATTGCCCGACAGATTAAACGCGTGCACGAGGCGAAACTTGAAGTTGCAATCGTTGTCGGCGGCGGAAATCTTTGGCGCGGCTTGAGCGGTGCGGCTAAGGGCATGGATCGCACGTCGGCGGATTATATGGGCATGTTGGCAACGGTTATGAACGCGCTCGCATTGCAGGACGCTCTTGAACAGATGAAAGTTTTTACTCGTGTGCAGACGGCTATCGAAATGAGAGAAGTCGCTGAACCGTACATTCGTCGCAGAGCAGTCCGTCACCTCGAAAAAGGTCGTGTCGTCATCTTCGGCGCAGGAACAGGCAATCCATATTTCTCAACCGATACGACTGCGGCACTTCGAGCGGCGGAAGTTGAGGCGGACGTTATCTTGATGGCTAAGCGCGGCGTTGACGGTGTTTACGACTGCGACCCGAAACTTTTTCCCGACGCCAAAAAGTTTGACACAATCTCTTACATTGACATTCTAAATCTCGGACTGCACGTCATGGATTCAACGGCAACGAGTCTTTGCATGGACAATCACATTCCGCTTGTCGTCTTCAACATGGACAATTACGAGAACATTTATCGCGCTGCAATCGGCGAGACCATCGGCACTACAGTGAAATAAGGAGGCAAAACCATAATGACAAAGGACGTTATCAAATCGGCGGAAGACCGGCTCAAGAAAACTCTCGACGGCTTGAAGAAAGAATACGGCACACTTCGCGCAGGACGCGCCGCTCCAAGTCTGCTCGATAAAGTCATGGTTGATTATTACGGCTCGGCGACGCCCGTCAATCAAATTGCAAATGTCACCGTTCCCGAACCGCGCATGATTATGATTAAACCTTACGACAGAAATTCGCTCCGTGAAATTGAAAAGGCAATTCAAAAGTCTGATCTCGGTTTGACGCCAAATAACGACGGCACGACGATTCGCCTTGCAATTCCGCAACCTACGCAGGAACGTCGTAAAGAACTCGTCAAAGTCGTCAGCAAGAAGGCGGAAGAAGCTAAAGTTGCAATGCGCAACATTCGCCGCGACGCCAACGAGTCAATCAAAAAGCTTGAAAAAGGCAAGCAAATCACTGAAGACGACCGCAAAGATGCGCAGGAAGAAATGCAAAAACTTTTGGACAAGTACATCAAGCTCGTTGACGGTGCCAAGTCTGCCAAAGAAAAGGAAGTTATGGAAGTTTAAATTATGTGGGAAAGCGACGGCGACTTGCTCGCGCGAGTCGATAGGGACAAAATGCCGCGTCATGTGGCGATTATAATGGACGGCAACGGTCGTTGGGCAAGTTGTCGCGGACTTTTACGCAGTGCGGGACATACTGCCGGCGTCAAGACACTCAAAAATATTCTGAAGACCGCAGTCAATCTCAAGCTCGAAGCGTTGACGGTTTACGCCTTTTCAACGGAAAATTGGAAACGTCCGCACACCGAAGTTGATTTTCTAATGCACCTGTTCTCGGAATATCTTCAGCGCGAAATGCTCGAAATGCACGCCAACAACGTCCGCATAAAATTTCTCGGTCGCACGGAAGATTTTTCGCCCGCCCTGCAAAAGTTGATGCGCGATTCGATTGAGATGATGAAAGACAATACCGGCGTCAAGTTCAACGTCGCGGCAGATTACGGCGGTCAAGATGAAATTATTCGTGCCGCGCAGAAATTGGCGCGTCGTGTCGCGGCAGGTGAATTGTCGCCCGAAAATATTTCTCCGCAACTTTTTGAAGATGAGCTTGATACGTTCGGTCAACCGCCCGTCGATTTGATGATTCGCACGAGCGGCGATCTTCGTGTCAGCAATTTTTTGTTGTGGCAAGCCGCCTACGCCGAATTTTGGTTCACCGACACGCCTTGGCCCGAATTCACGCCCGAAGAATTTATCGACGCCCTTATCGATTTCGGCAAGAGAAACCGTCGTTTCGGTGCGCTCAACGGTCAAATAAATTCAACATTAAACAAGTGAGGAAGTGACGCCTTGGCTTTAAGAATTATCACGGGAATTATCGGCATTGCAATTGCGGCGTTCGTGATTCAATACGGCGGCGCACCTTTCGCGGGTTTCGCGATATTTTTGTCACTTTTGGCGTGGCACGAATTTTCCGGCGCATTCAGACGCGCAGGAGTTATCACGACGTACATTTTCGGTGCGCTGACTTTGATTTTGCTGGAATGTTGCGCGTGGCTCGGCAATGTCGAAGAATTGCTCGCGGTTTTGACGATCAGCATGATGATGATTTTCCTGTTGACGGTTATCCTGCGCGGAAGCACTCGTCCGACTGATGCCTGCGTTTCGATAGCGGGAATAATGTACATCGGGCTGCCGTTCGCACATTTAATTTTCCTGCGCTTTATGACTGATGAACCGCAACCGGGCGAGGCTGTCACGACCGTTAAAGAAATTGCCACGAACAATGCGACGCTCCTCGACAAATTAAATCTCGGCGACCTGTTGAGTTTTCTGCCGACGATTGACCTTAGCTTGAATGTCAACGTTGATGCCGGTTGCGCGCTTGTATGGGTGCTGTTCGCGTGCACGTGGGCAAGTGACACTTTCGCTTATTTCATCGGCTCGGCGTTCGGTTCGCACAAGCTCGCGTCGTCAATCAGTCCCGGCAAAACGGTTGAAGGTTTTCTCGGCTCGATTGTCGGCACGATTTTGACGGCTGTCGTTGTCGGCACGTTTATTTTTGGTCTGCCGCTGATTAAAATGGCTGTCGCAGGATTTATTCTCGCGCTCGCGGCGACGTTCGGCGATTTGTCGGAGTCGGTGCTCAAGCGTTTCGCCAACATCAAAGATTCGGGAATTTTCTTGCCGGGTCACGGCGGCGTTCTCGACAGATTCGACAGCATATTTTTCACCGCGCCCGCATTTTATTACTACATAATTCTGGCAGGTATAGCATGATGAAAAAAATTGCGATACTCGGCTCGACCGGCTCAATCGGCACTCAAGCTCTCGACGTTGTGAGAAATTTGCCCGAAGAATTTTCTGTGGAAGTTTTGGCGGCTAATTCCAACGTCGAACTTTTTGCGCGTCAAGTTGCGGAGTTTCGTCCGAAGTTGGCAGTTTTGGCTGACGAAGCGGCTTATAAAATTCTGCGCACGAAAAATTTTCACGGTGTCGAAATTGCGGGCGGTCGTCAAGCTTTCATCGACGCGGCGGGCTTTGACGGCGTGGAAATTGTTTTGACTTCAATGAGCGGCTTCGCGGGACTGGAGCCGACGCTTAAAGCCATCGACTGCGGAAAAAATATCGCGCTTGCCAACAAGGAAACGCTCGTTGTTGCCGGCGAACTCGTCACGAAATCTGCGCGGACTTCGGGCGTGAAAATTCTTCCCGTCGATTCGGAACACGGAGCATTTTTCCAATGTCTGCAAGGCGAAGATTCTCGCACGATTGAAAAACTTTTGCTGACAGCTTCGGGCGGCCCATTCAGAGGAAAAAAGCGTAACGAACTTTTGAATGTCACGGTCAATGAAGTTCTCGCACATCCGACGTGGAATATGGGCAGGAAAATCACCGTCGACAGCGCGTCGCTCGTCAACAAAGGTCTCGAAGTCATTGAGGCGAAATTTCTCTACGGCGTCACATACGATCAAATTCAAGTCGTCGTGCACCCGCAAAGTATCGTTCACTCGATGGTTGAATTCCGCGACGGCTCGATAATCGCGCAACTGGCATCAACCGATATGCGCCTGCCGATTCAATACGCGCTGACTTATCCGCGACGATTAAATTCGCCCGTCAAACGATTGGACTTTTGGCAAATGAACGCGCTGACTTTTGAACGACCCGACGTTGAAACTTTTCGCGGGCTGAAATTTGCATACGCGGCGGGAAAATCCGGCGGAACGTTGCCTTGCACATTCAACGCGGCAAATGAAGTTGCAGTCAACGCATTTCTGCAAGGACGAATAAAATTTTTGAACATCTACGACGTGATTGAACATGCAATGACAGTTCGCGAAGTCGTTCAGAATCCGACGCTTGAAATTTTGTTGGCGGAAGATGCGGCGACTCGACTTTTGGCGGAAGAATTCATCGGAAGGAGATTTTGATTTGATTCTAACGATAGCGGCTGCAGTCTTCGTCTTCGGCTTATTGGTGCTCGTTCACGAATTCGGACACTTCATCACCGCGAAAATGACGGGAATGCGCGTCGACGAATTTGCAATCGGCTTCGGACCGAAAATTATCAGCAAACGTCACGGCGAAACGATTTACTCTCTTCGCGCGATACCTCTCGGCGGTTTCAACGACATTGCAGGAATGGATCCCGATGACAACACTGCGGGCGAACGCGGCTTTTGCTCAAAACCTGTTCTCTCGCGAATGGTCGTGATTTTGGCTGGCGCGACGTTCAATTTTATCTTGCCGATAATTTTGTTCTTTGCAATTTACGCGACGCTCGGCGAAGAGAAACCGTCAGTCGAACCGATAATCGGCAACGTGGTTCAAGGAATGTCTGCGGAAAAAGCCGGGCTCAAGGAAGGCGACTTGATTTTAAGCGTTGACGGACAAAATGTCGCGACTTGGAAAGAATTCACCGACGAACTTAAAAACGTTGCGGCAGGGCAAGATATTCAGCTTCAATACAAACGCGGCGAAGAAGTCAACGAAGTCACAGTTTCGCCCAAATACATTGAGCAGGAAAAACGCGTACTCATCGGCATTCACAATTCAATCATTTACGAGCCGAAAACAATTTCGGAAGCGTTCACATTGGCGATTGACCACACGAAAGAAATTACGTTCGCCATGCTTGAAGGAATTGCGTCGCTGTTCAAAGAGCCGGAGCAAACTGAAAATCTCGCCGGGCCAATCGGAATAATTCAAATGTCGGGACAAGTCGCCGAACGCGGTTTTATTCCGTTGCTGAATTTCGCCGCGCTGCTGTCGATAAATCTCGGCATCGTGAATTTGTTGCCGGTGCCCGTGCTTGACGGCGGTCACTTCGTGAATTTGTTCATTGAGGCGGTCAGAGGCAAACCGCTCGGCGCAAAGGCAGTCGCTTACACGCAACGAGTCGGAATCGCGCTTTTGTTGATGTTAATGCTCTTCGCCACGAAAAATGATTTGGTTCGCGTCTTCATGAAATAAAAAAATAACGTCTCGAAAAAAATTCGGAACGTCAACGCTCGGCAGACAGTCGAGCTTTTTTTATTGTCACATTGCGCCGGAAAAACGTTGTGAAAAATTTTTTTACATCACTCATTGTAGATTTTGAAAATCTCTTCGTTGTAGGAGTCGTCGTCATTGTGGACAATCAGCGGCGGTAAAATTTTCAAGCTGCCGACGTTCGCGCCGACGATTGCTTCCAACATTTCCATTTGAATTGCTTACTCGTTGTAGATTTTGAAAATCTCTTCGGTGTAGGAGTCGTCGTCATTGTGGACAATCAGCGGCGGTAAAATTTTCAAGCTGCCGACGTTCGCGCCGACGA
>CAMNPA010000029.1 GCA_946547205.1 uncultured Selenomonadales bacterium
GATTTGTCGCGTGAATTTACGTTCAAACATTTTCATCACCTGCAAAAAATTTTTTGAGCCTGCAAAATTTCCTGTTAAAATTATAACAAAGGAGTTAAGAAAATGCACTACGACAAACCGTATCGCTTGCTCTTCGGCGAATAAAATCAACCACGCTCAAAAAATTTTTACGACGTTCGCCAACTTGCTCGCCGATAATGTCAGCGCGACGGTCAGCACGTAGAAAATCAACGCGGTTGGTGCCGTCATAATCAGCCCGAGCTTGCCCAAAATCAACGACAGATAAGTTATCGCCATCGGGTGCGCCAAATACACGAAGTAAGAATTTTTTCCCAGCACGCTCAAAAAATTTTTCAACGACGCGGGCAGCTTGCCGAATTGAAACAGCGTGAAGAAAAATATTGACGCGGCGATTGTGTAGAAAATTCCCGGCGGCGAAAGTTGATGAGCAGTATTGACGGCTTCAAGCGGCGTGTAGCCTTTGACGTTGAGCAGAAAATAATAGTAGCCGAGCAAAGTTGTCAGCGTGATGAAAAATGTTGCGCCGATAATTTTTTTGTGCGATTGACACCACGCGAAAAATTTATGCGAATGAATTGCCAAGACGCCGCCCAAAACGAAGATCAGCACGTAATGCAAGACGAGCCAATTCAAACGCCACTGCAAGAACATTCGCGGCAGAGAATTCGGCTCCAACGCGTTGACGAATTGCCAAAGTTCGATGCTGTAACTTGACCAATAATCAAATGCAATCTGCGCGGCGAGCAACATCAGCAAACGTGCGGGCGTCATGTTGCGTACCAAAAAAATCCACAGCGGCATCAACACGTAAAACCAAATCAGAATCACGAGGAAATATAAATGATACTTCGCCAGCCCGAAGAAAAAAATTTCCGCCGCATAGCCCGGCGCAGGAAGCAGTGAATAGCCGTGAAACCAATTGTCGTGCACAAGATACAGCGTTGACCACAGCAGATAAGGAATCAGTACCGCTTTGAATCGCCGCCGCAAAAATTTTCCGTACTCGAAAGGCTCCGTCAAGTCCATGCGATAGAACAATCCGAATGCCGACACGAAAAAAAATATCGGCACGCTGAAACGCGAGACGACTTCAAACAGCGCGACAAGGTGAACATTCGGCGTGGGATTGAGCAGATATTGTGAGCCCGTGTGAATTGCCACGACGCCGAGCATTGACAAGCCGCGAATGTGTTCAATTGATTCAAGCCACGGTTTTTTCATCGGCTGATTTCAAATGCGACGTGGACGCTTGCCGAACATTTGAGCGTTCCACTTTCAATCGGCGTGTCGACGTTCGCGGAGTCTTCCATTGCCATTGAACGAGCCATTTTGTAATTTCGCGGCGCAGTGACGGACGCAGAGTTAATCGAAACTTCACGGACGCCGACGATTGTTTTGCCCAGTGCTTGAGCGGCAACTTCAGCTTTACGACGAGCATCGAGCACCGCAATTTTCAACGCTTGGTCTTGATAAGCAGTCTTGTCGCGCAGTCCGAAGCTCAAGCTGTCAACTTGATTGGCACCGTGATTCAAAGCCGCGTCGATAACTTTGCCGACCAAGCTCAAATCGTCGACGATAACGGTTACGGAATTTGTCGCCTCGTAGCCGTCAAGAATTCGTTTGCCGTTGTCGAGATGACGATAATTCGGCGCGAAATTGTAATTGCCGGTTGAAATGTTCTTGCGTTCAATGCCGAGCGCGATAATCGAATTGATAACGTCCTGCGCGGCGCGAGCGTTTGAATTTTGCACGGCGGAAGGATTTTTGTCGCGAGTGACGACTCCGACGGAAATTTTAGCGCGGTCGGGCTGAACTTCGACGACACCTTCACCGCTCACCAAAATTATCGGCGGCTTAATTTCTTCGGCAAACGTCGTCGCACAAAACATCATCGCGATTAGAAACGTCAGACTAAAAATTTTCATCATAATCACCTCGCGCAGATTTTATCACAAGTTGCCGCGCTTGCCAATTTCCATGCTAACCTTGTTTAAGCCTTCCGAACTCGAATATCTGAAATTTTTTCCGTAGCCGTACAATATTTTAAGGCTTAAATCGTCATCGCAGTCTTTTTTTGCGAAAGGATTGTAATTTTTTCCGCCGCAACTCAAATTTAGCTCCAAAATCCTTTCCGACTCCGTGTAAATTATCTCTACCGTCATTGAAATTTCGTTTTCCTCGCCGTAACAGCCTGCTATCATCTCGAAAATAATTTCTTCAGTGCACAGTTGCAATCTCTGCGAATATTTTTCATCCAAACCGTATTTATCGGCGAAAACCATGATTTTTCCTTGCATTTCCGGCAAATCTACATGTTTTGATGTAATTTCGTAGTGAAAATACTTCTGCCGTCTTATGAATGCCGCAGTTTTCGGGCGTTTTGGCGAATCGAATATCTCTGCAGGCGTGCCTTGCTCGTAAATCTCTCCGTCCGCGAAAAATAATACTCTGTCAGCCACTTCTCGCGCAAAATTCATCTCGTGCGTGACAATTAACATCGTTAAGCCCTGTTTTCTCAACATTCTTACCACCGCAAGCACTTCGCCGACCATTGTCGGATCCAATGCGCTCGTCGGTTCGTCGAATAACAAAATTTCCGGCTCCATCATCAATGCTCGCACGATTGCCGCACGTTGTTTCTGTCCGCCGCTCAATTCTTCGGGATAATTGAACATTTTTTCCACCAAACCGACGCGTTCAAACAAATTTTTTGCCTTATCGTATGCTTCTTGCGCCGAAATGCCTTTTAATTCTATCGGTGCCTCTATCGCGTTTTCTATTACTGTTTTTCCGTCAAATAAGTTGAACGTCTGAAATATCATTCCGATTTTTTGCCGAATCGCGCTTAAATTTCCCGAATCAACTATGTTTTCGCCGTGAAATATTATTTTGCCCGCCGTCGGTCGCTCCAAAAGGTTTATCATGCGCAAAAATGTCGATTTTCCCATTCCCGAACCGCCGATTATCGAAATTACTTCACCGCGACGCACTTCAAGGCTTAAATTCTTTATCGGAACGACTTCCGCGCTGAATTCCTTGCGCAAATTTTCTATTCGCAATATTTTCTCGCTCATAATTTCACTCCGCGCAATATTTCTTCACATTTCCTATTTTTAGGCTCGATTTTCCTGAAAATTACGTCCGTTATCAGAAACAACAGCTTCGACAGCAATAAATATACCAATGCAATCGTGACTATCGGAATAAATGCGTCGTATGTCCGCGCTCGAATTAAATCTGCTGTTCTTGTTAAATCTTGCACCGAAATATAGCCGACTATCGCCGTTTCAAGCAGAATTACGTTTAATTGCAGCTGATAATTCGCGAAATTGTTCCTTATCACTTGAGGCAAAATGAATTTTATGAACGCTCGCCGCTCCGAAAAGCCCAATGACAACGCCGCTTCCATTTGTCCGCCCGAAATGCTTTCCGCGCCGCTTTTTATCATCGTGAAGACCGATACGCTCAGCACGAGTGAAAAAACTGTTGTTGCTACAATGCTCGCGGGCAAATTCACACTGCCGAATACAACGTAATAGAAGAAAAGCAGCAATACCATAGTCGGAATGCCCTGCAACGTCCGATAAATCGCGTCGATTATCCTGTTTGCAGGAGTTTTTTCACGATAAAGCAGGTATATCGCCAATCCAAGAAACGTTCCGAGTATTATCGAGAAAACAGTTATCGTCAAGGTCGTTAATGCGCCGTCCAATATCATTTTCCAGCGATTTTCTTCGATTAACGAGGCTTTTATTCGCTCCGTGACATCAAAAACGCCGTTTGATTCGGAATTTATTACTAGAACAACCTGTTCGACTTGAGTTGGCTTTGAAAATAGCATATTTTTTTCGCGCTCAGGCAAAATTTCAAACGCATCCATTCCGATATCAGCTTTTCCGGTCGTTATGTCGCCAAGCATCGTCAAGAAGTTTTCAATTTTAATTTCGTAGTCGTAACCGTAAGCCGCGCAGAATTTATCAATAATTTCAGCCTCAAAGCCGACAATTTGCCCTTCGCGAAGATATACAAAAGGCGGACTTTGAGCGTCAGTGACGATTATTAACTTTTCGTTCGCGCCGGAAAGGTTTGACTTCGTGAAAATTCTTTTGCTCTCGTCACTGTGCAACCATTTGCTTTTTAACTCGTCAAGTTCGCCGTTCGTCTCAATTAATGCAATAAATTCGTTCATTTGACAGCAAATCTTTTGTCCGCGCTCATTTTTAGTTAAAATATATCCTAAAGGAAGTTCTCCAATCGATTTAGGAAGATAATCTACATCTATGCCCTCGAATTTCAAATTTTCAACGTAATTCTTGCCGATAACGAACGCATCAATCTTATTTTGCTTGAGATTTTGAACGAGGTCGCTTAGAAAATCAAGATGGACGAATTTAGCGTTCGGAAAAACTTCACGCGCTTTTAATTCATATCCAGAGTCTAACCAAGCTCCGATTCGCGCGGTTTTCAAGTCGTCAAGGCTTTTTATCTCGCGATTTTCATTCTGACAGCCGCTTAAAATCAGCGTTATCAGCATTATCATCAAAATTATTTTTCTCATGACCAAAATCCATTCTGCAAAATTTTTTTTCGCCAAAGTTTAGCAATTTATCAAATCACAGTCAAACAGCAGAGGAAATTTACAAATAAATTTAAAGGATTTAGCCGGCAGTGAACGAATAGCAGCAGGCAGGAAAGTTTTGGATGTGCGAAAATGTTCAAACTCAAGCTCAAAGACGGCGCGGAAGTCTCAACGCTCGAAGAACTGCGCGAGAATTTCGATTTAGGGGCTGTCGTCGGCTATTTTAAGAACGGCGACTTGCTTACGTGGCTCGAAGACCGCTTTTATGACGACGAGGCGGACGCTATCAGCGAAATCGACGCCGGAGACAGAAATTTGACCGCAAAAATATGCGCGGCTCTCAATGTCGAGTGCGATGACAATTTGGAGTTCATGCAACGCGTTCGCGAGAAAAAATCTATCCTCAGCGACAAAACCGACGACGAATCGATTATCGACAACGCCGTTTCTACCGCGCTCAATCAGGAAGACCTTGCCGCGCTCATTCAAATGGACTACAAGACGATTTTTCTTTGCGGCGAACTGTTCAACGTGCCGATTCGCGTGCCGAACATGAAGTATATCGGGATTTTGGGCACGCCGAAAATTAAAATCCGCGCCAAAAGTCAGGAAGAAGTCGACGCAAAGCAAATTTCGTTCGAGAATGTGCAACTTCCTTGGCAAAAAGCCGCTCCGATTGAGGAATTGAAAGCTCTCGCAGAAAAAATCTTCCAAACAGGCGGCAAATTCCAGATTGTCAAGGACGGTAAGCAAGTTTCGACGTTCGACCAGCTTGATAAGACGGAAAAATCTATGGCATTGCGCATGGTCTGTCAAGGAAAGTATGCTGAACATCAAATCGCGTTCATGCAACTCACGGAAGACTTATCGGCAGGTTTTGCGCTTACAACTGATTCATTTTGCACTGGCGGCGGCGTTGGGAATAATTTAATTCCGTATAAAGAGATTGAATCAGTTAGTTCATCAGGATTTGGCTTAATAACTAGATTCAAGAAAAATCAAGTCGTTCAAAAACTTTTTGACAGGGAAGATAGAGATAAAATAGAAAAATTCATAAACGTCGCTAAGAATTTTTAAGAGTAAGCCAAACAATTATCAAAAAAGCCCTTCGGCGAGCGTCGGAGGGTTTTTTTGTTGACGCAATGTTTTTTTTCGCCGCGCTGTGATAGAATCATTTCAAAAATTTTTGGAGGTTTGTCAATGGTCAAGAGAATTTTTATAGAGAAACGCGCCGGATTCGACGTGCCCGCCAAACAGTTGCTTGAAGACTTCCGCGAGACTTTGGACGTTAAAAATCTTGCGGGCGTGAGATTGTTTGTTCGCTACGACGTGGAAGGTTTGAGCGACGAAGATTTTTTGCGCGTGAGAGATATTGTTTTCCGTGAGCCGAACGTTGATAATTTTTATGACGCCTTGCCCGCCGAGATTGACGCGAAAACTTTTGCCGTTGAATATTTGCCGGGACAATTCGATCAGCGTGCCGACTCTGCCGCGCAATGTGTTCAGCTCGTCACGGGAAAAGATTTGCCGACGATTCACACGGCGCGAGTCATTTCGTTGCAAGGCGACATTTCCGACGACGACTTTGCCAAAATCAAAGCGTACTCTATCAACGCGATTGAATCACGCGAGGCGAGTTTTGAACTGCCCGCAACGTTGAAAGTTGTTGCCGATGTTCCCGCCGATGTTGAGATTTTGAACGACTTCAACGGCTTTGACGACGACGCGCTGAAAAATTTTTTATCGGAACGCGGGCTTGCAATGAACCTTGACGATTTGAAGTTCTGCCAAAAATATTTTCGCGACGTTGAACGCCGTCCGCCGACAATCACCGAATTAAAAGTTATCGACACGTATTGGAGCGACCATTGCCGACATACGACATTCACCACGACGATTGACAGCGTGACTTTCGACGCGGGCGCGGAAGTCGTCGAGCGTGCGTTTAAAATTTATCTTGCCGAACGCGAACGAATTCACGACGGCAAAGATGTTTCGTTGATGGATTTGGGCACAATCGGCGCGAAAATTGTTAAGCCCGCGAATCTTGACACGTCCGAGGAAATTAACGCCTGCTCAATCAAAATCACCGCGCAAATTGACGGGCACGACGAAGATTGGCTTGTGATGTTCAAGAATGAGACGCACAATCACCCGACGGAGATTGAACCGTTCGGCGGAGCTGCGACTTGTTTAGGCGGTGCGATTCGCGACCCGTTGAGCGGACGTTCTTACGTTTATCAAGCGATGCGCGTTACCGGTGCCGCTGATCCTCGCAAAAAATTTTCGGAGACTTTGCCGGGCAAACTTCCGCAGAAAAAAATTACTCGCGGCGCGGCTCAAGGTTACAGTTCTTACGGCAACCAAATCGGATTGGCGACAGGTCAAGTTCACGAAATTTATCACGAAGGTTATCTCGCAAAACGCATGGAGATTGGCGCGGTAATTGCGGCTGCTCCTCAAGCAAACGTCATCAGAAAACGTCCCGTTGTCGGCGATAAAGTCGTGTTGTTAGGCGGAAGAACAGGACGTGACGGAATTGGCGGCGCAACCGGTTCAAGCAAAGTTCACACGACCGAATCATTGACGACTGCGGGCGCGGAAGTTCAAAAGGGCAATCCACCGACTGAACGAAAAATTCAACGGCTCTTCAGAAATTCCGACGCGTCGAAACTCATCAAACGTTGCAATGACTTCGGCGCGGGCGGCGTGGCTGTTGCAGTCGGCGAATTGGCTGAAGGTCTCAAAATCAATCTTGATGCCGTGCGAAAAAAATATGACGGTCTCGACGGCACCGAGCTTGCAATTAGCGAATCGCAGGAACGCATGGCTGTTGTCCTTGACGCGAACGACGTTGAAAAATTCATTGCACTTGCCGACGCGGAAAATTTGGAAGCTTACGTTGTCGCCGAGGTCACGGACAGCGGACGAATGATTATGAATTGGCGCGGCGTTCAAATCGTCAACATCAGCAGAAAATTTTTCGACACCAACGGCGTCAAGCGTCACATCACGGCGAAAATTTCTGCTCCGTCAAAAAAATTCCAAACTCCAAACTCCAAACTCCAAACTAATCTGCGCGGGCTGAACGTTTGCACTCAGAAAGGTCTCGTTGAGCGATTCGATTCGACAATCGGCGCGGCGACGGTTTTAATGCCCTTCGGCGGCAAAAATCAGCTCACGCCTGCAGAAGCGATGGTCGCCAAAATTCCTTGCGACGGCGAAACTTCCACGGCAACGGCTATGACTTTCGGATTCGACGCGGACATTTCGGAGCAAAGTCCTTTTCACGGCGCGATTGACGCGGTCACGAGTTCATTGGCAAAATTAGTGGCGACGGGCGCGGATTTTTCCAAATCTTATCTGACGTTCCAAGAATATTTCGAGAAACTCGGCGATGATCCAAATCGTTGGGGCAAACCTTTGGCGGCGTTGCTCGGTGCGTTCATTGCGCAGAAAAATTTCGGCGTGGCGGCTATCGGCGGCAAAGATTCGATGAGCGGGACGTTTGAAAATATTCACGTGCCACCGACGCTGGTAAGTTTCGCGGTTGCGGTCGTCGACGCGGAAAAAGTCATTTCGCCCGAATTCAAAGCTGCAGGTCACAAAGTTTATTTCGTCGATTGTCCGCGCGATGTTGACGGCGTTCCAAATTTCGACGCGCTGAAGAAAAATTTTGCGACGGTGCACAAACTTATCTGCGACAGAAAAATTGTTGCGGCGATGAGCATTCAGCAAGGCGGCATTGCGGCGGCGGTTGCGAAGATGTCAATCGGCAACGACATCGGCTTTCGGGAATTAGGAATTAGGAATGAGGAATTAGGAATTAATTACGGGAGCTTAATCGTTGAGGCGACTTGCGAGCTTGAATTTGAACTTTTGGGCGAAACTATTGCCGAGCTTTGCATAAAAATTGGCGACGAAAAAATTTCTCTCGACGATGTGAAACGCGCACTTGCCGAGCCGCTTGAAAAAATTTTCCCGACGACTGTCAAGAGCTTAGAGCTTGGAGCTTTAAGCTTTAAGGAAAATCCTAAAAGCTATACACTAAAAGCTAAAAGCTCTAACCTAAAAGCTAAACCGCGAATTTTTATTCCCGTCTTTCCCGGCACGAATTGCGAATACGACAGCGCGAAAGTTTGGCGAAAAGCCGGCGGCATCCCGGAAATTTTTATCGTGCGCAATTTGACACCGCAAGCCGTTGAAGAGAGTATCGCCGCGATGGTTGAAAAGATTCGTGCCGCGCAGATAATCATGTTGCCCGGCGGATTCAGCGGCGGTGACGAGCCCGACGGTTCCGGAAAATTTATCGCCGCGACGTTCAGAAACCCGCGCATTGCCGAAGAAGTCATGAAACTTTTGCGCGAACGTGACGGCTTGATTCTGGGCAT
>CAMNPA010000030.1 GCA_946547205.1 uncultured Selenomonadales bacterium
GACCTTCGCGCTTGATGAATCCGCCGGGAATTTTTCCTGCCGAATACATTTTCTCTTCGTAGTCGACGGTCAGCGGGAAAAAGTCAACGCCTTCTCGCGGTTCAGCAGACATCGTCGCCGCAACTAAAACAGCCGTGTCGCCGTAGCGCACGAGCACCGAGCCGTTTGCCTGCTTAGCCATTTTGCCATGCTCAACGATTAATTTTCTGCCGCCGAGCTCCATTTCAAATGTGTTCAAAATTTCTTTCCTCCTAATCATTTTTCACGCGCTAACCTTCGACACAAAAGCTTTTCTTCCTTCACGCGGCAAATGTTTGGACAGGCGCACTCTCTTGCAAAAAAATCAGACAACATTATAATGAATTTGATAGCAGCTAAAATTTTTGAGGAGATGGTTTTTATGACACAACAAGAAGTTATCAAGGCGTTCATGAAGTCTTTGGACAAGACGAGTAAAAAAGGCTCAAAGGCTCTCGACGCGGCGATTAAAGCTTGCTCACCGTTCAGCAGTTTTCAAACTGCAAAGAACGCCATAATCAGAGACTGCAAGAACGCCAAAAGTGCCGACGATTTTTTGAAAACTTATTGCGGCATTGATTACGACACGGAAGACAACGGTGCGATAACCGGCTCGGACGCGGGCGGCTCAACGACCAAAACTGATGAAAGCGTTGTTCCCGAAAGCGGCTCGCTCAAAACTTACAAGAAAAATTCGTTCAAGGTCAAAGGCTTAACCGTCAAGCTCGGCGATGGCAAAACTTACAGCGACTTGAACGACAGCGAAAAATTTATCTGGAACGGACTTTACACTTGGTGGGTCAAAAGTGCGCTCAATCTCATTGCCGAAAGTTACGGCGACAATTTCAGCTTCACCAATAAATATGCAACGGTCAAAGAAATTTCTGTCACGTTTAATAATGATGAATTTCCTGCCGCCACTTATTCCACGTATAACCTTGCGACGGGAAAAACAGCGATGCTCAATCTGAACATTAACATGAACTATTGGGACGTTTTGAAAAATAATTTTGGAAGAACTATTGCTCATGAAATGACTCATGCCGTTATGAAAGCAAATATTCTTTTGGAGCCTACTTATTACGGCTTACCCGGTTTCGTCAGAGAAGGTTTAGCGGAATTGACAATAGGCATAGAAAATTCTCGTAAGGATTTAATTCAAGGATTGACTGCTACAAAATTTCAGAAAGGACTTGACGTAAGCAACACCGGAACTAACGAATCTTTCATGTATGAAGGCGGCTACATATTTTTCCGCTATCTTGCTCGGCAGGCAGGCGATTTAACTATCGAGAACTCTACGTCCAATAAAACTGTTCAAAGTTTTTACGGCAACGACACCGTCACGAATTATGCGTCCGGAGTTTCAATTTCAAGCGGCGCGGGCAATGACTCCGTCAGCAACTGGGATTGGAATAACAAATACGTCACGATTCAATCCGGCAGTGGAAATGATACTATCAGCAATGTCGGCTCCTATTCGACGCTTAACGCAGGTTCCGGCAACGACAGCATTCACAACTGGAGCGACAACGTCAAAATTTACGGTGGCAGCGGCAACGATAAAATCATCAATGATAATTACTACGGCAAAGGCGATAACGTCACGATTGACGGCGGGGCGGGCAATGACTACATTGACAATTACGGCAACAACGTCAGCATCGTCGGCGGCACGGGCAACGATACCATTTGGAGCTACGGCTTGAAAGCGACAATCAACGGCGGCAACGGCAATGATTATCTTGTCGGTGATGAGGGTGCGAATAAAATTATCGGCGGCAGTGGCAACGATAAAATGTGGGGCGAAGACGGCAACGATTCTCTTAAAGGCGACGCGGGCAACGATTGGCTCATCGGCGGTGATGGTAACGACACTCTCAACGCCGGCAAAGGAAATGATTCGCTTTGGGGCGGCGATGGAAATGATTCTTTCATTTACGCAAAAGGCGACGGCAAGGATGTTATCTTCGGCTTCGAGAACAATGACCTGCTGAAAATTACCGGGACGTTCAGCGCGTCCTACAGCAAGTCGAAAGACGAAGTTTATTTCAAAGTCGGCACCACGTCCAAAGCCATAACGTTGAGCGACTTCACGGCGACAAGCTTCCACGTCAACAGCTCAACCTATCGAATCAGCGGCTCTAAGCTCGTCAAGAAATAAAATCTGCGCGGACAAAAAAATAATCCTTCGACGCTCTGTTGAACGTTGAAGGATTTTTTATCGTTGATGATTTTAACTGCGCGTAAAAGTTTTGTCGATGATTTCGCCTTCCGCACCGAATACGCCGAGACTTTTGCCGTCTTGGAAGAATTCAACCGCACCGGCATTGCCGAGACGGAAATTGATATTTTCTTTGCCTTCCCACGAAAGACTTTGACCGGCTTCCATGATGCCTTCTTGAGCAACAACGCCGTCAATCGTGACGAGAATCCAGCAACGATTGCTGAAACGCGCTTCAATGTTCACGCCGTCGGGTTTAGGTGCGGGATTTGCATTGGCAACCGGCGTAGGATTTTCGGGAACAGGTTCGGGCGCAACAGGTTGAGTTTGTTGCACAGGCGGATTAGTCGTTGCAATTTCGTCATCTGAACTTAGAAATGACCATGCACCGCCGGCAAGTGCCGCGATCAAAACGACTGCCGCGATAATCAACATGCCCGACGAGCTGCGATTTTGAATGTCCGCAATGGAATGTCCCAACGGTTTCTTTTCGGGCTTAACGTTTTTGACTTCGGCGGACTTTTCGGGATTTTCGGCGGCGTTTTCGGCAGCAGCTTTTGCTTCAGCCTCCGCAGAAAGTTCAGCAATATCCGCGACGAATTCTTTGACGACCGCATCAGCGTCCATGCCGAGAAATTTCGCGTAGTTCTTGATGAAACCTTTCGTGTAAACTGTGCCCGGCAACTTGTCGTACTCGCCGTTTTCGATAGCCTCTATGTATGCAGCGCGAATACTCGTGCCCTGTTCAATGTCTTCAATGGATAATTCCTGTCGCTCGCGCTCCTGGCGAAGCGTATAGCCTACCATGTCAAACATCTCCTTTCGGGCGCATTATAAACGACTGAAATTTAAAAGACAAGCTAATTTTTCGTCAAACGATTGGCGCAAGTCGTGAATTCGGCGATGATTTTTTCTTCGTCCAAAGTTTTCAGCTCGCGGTTTTGCATGAGAATCTTTCCGTCAACGATGACCGTATCGGCAGACGATGAATTTGCCGAATAGACGAGCAGCGACGCGGGATTATAATTCGGTTGCCAATCGACGCCGCGCATATTCCATAAAACTATGTCAGCTTTGCAACCGACTTCAAGCCGTCCGACGTTCTGCAAACCGAGAGCCTTCGCGCCGAATTCCGTTGCCATTTGCAGTGCTTGATTCGCGGGAACTGCCAACGGGTCGAGCGTGTCAACTTTCGCGAGCAGTGCCGCAAGTCTGATCTCTTCGAGCATGTCAAGGTTGTTGTTCGACGACGCGCCGTCCGTTCCGAAAGCAACGGTAATTTTTTCGTCAAGCAACTTTTTCACGGGCGCAATGCCGCTTGCAAGTTTCATGTTCGAGCCGGGATTGTGAGCGACGCGAATTTTTTTGCGCTTGATGATTTCAATTTCCGAATCGCTCAAATGAACGCAATGAGCCGCCAAAGTTCCGTTATCAAACAAGCCGGTCTCGTCGACGACTTCAAACGGTCGCTTGCCGTAATTTTTCATGCAGTCGTTGATTTCGGTTTGCGTTTCGTTCATGTGAATATGAATCTCCGCGCCGAGCTTTTGAGCTTCAGCCGCAACTTTACGCAGATAATCGGGCGGGCAAGTGTAAATCGCATGAGGTCCGAACATAATTTGTATCCTGCCGTCAGCCGCGCCGTGAAAATTTTTGTACAGTTCGATGTTCTCGGCAAGCTTCTTATCGCCGTCAGCAAAGCTGATAAGTCCGCGACAAAGACTTCCGCGCATTCCCGATTCGTCGACGACTTTGGCAACTTCTTCCATGCAAGGGCCGTACATATCGGCAAAAGCAGTCGTGCCGCCGCGAATCATCTCGATTGCCGCCAATGCCGCGCCAAAATAAATGTCACGACGAGTCATTTTCGCTTCAATGGGCCAAATGTCTTTGTTGAGCCAATCCATCAACGCCTTATCGTCGGAATAGGAACGCAGCAAAGTCATTGATGCATGAGTATGAGCGTTGACGAGTCCGGGCGTGGCGAACTTGTTTTTGCCGTCAATCACGTTTGAACTGTCGACTTCGCCGCGAGCAATCTTGGAAATTTTGTCGCCGCTGATAAAAATGTTCGTCGTCTCAACTTGACCATCGGGCTTGAAAATTTTCACGTCGCGAATCACCAAATTATTATCCATCTTAACGCCTCCAAATGTAATGAGTTTAATCGCATTGACGGGACAAATCGCGGCAATGGTCGTCCAATCTTCCGCAAGCGTCTCGTCGAAAATAATTTTTCCGTTCCGATAAGTTATGCCGCCGAATTCCGATTCACTCACGCACGCCAGACATCGCACGCAAATTTTTTCGTCGCAAGAAATTTTCATGGCATAGATTATATCACATTCATTAACGGACACAAAAAAAATTCGCAAGCTCAATCGGAACCTGCGAAAAATTTTCACGCGTCGAGAATTATTTTTTTGTTGAAGTCGGAGCAAATGTCACGTCGCTCAAAATTTTTTTCACGTTGTTGGAATTATCGGAGACAAAATCGGCAGCAGAATTGTTTGCAGTCGGAAGAGCGTTTATCAGTGCGTCGAGGTCGTTTGAATTTGAATTCGCCGCATCTTCGCAAATGAAGCTTTGAGTTTCGCAGAAAGTTTCAGCCTCTTGCCACGTCGAATCGTTGTTGAACATTTCGTAGCTTAATTTGCCGTTGACGTATTGTTGTTCAGCGTTGTCCGCGTCGATGACGGTAATTGATTTGCCTTTGACGTTTTTGACTTCGATTGAGCCGTTGCCGATTGTGAACGTGACATTTTTGCCGTTCATCGTGACATTGTCGATCGAGCCGCTCGCAATTTTGATTTTGTCGTAGCCCGCCGCGTAGTCAGTGATAATGTCGTGCCCGTCTCCGCTGTCGTAGTAAAACACATCCGAACCTTTGCCGCCCGTCAACGTGTCATTGCCTGTGCCGCCGCCGAGTGAATCGTTGCCGCTTCCGCCGTAAATCAAATCCTTGCCGCTTGAGCCGTAAAGCACATCATTTCCTGTGCCGCCATAGAGAATGTCATTTCCTTTGCCGCCGTTTAGTGAATCGTTGCCGTTCTCGCCGCGCAGAGTGTCGTTGCCGCTGCCGCCGAAAATTAAATCGTTTCCTTTGCCGCCGTAAATCAAATCGTTGCCGCCGTTGCCGTAAATCGTATCGTTGCCCGTGCCCGCAGTGATTGTGTTCGATTTCGCGTTGCCGTGAAGTTCAATCGCCTTCGTGAGCTCGCCGGCGTAAATAATTTTGACGGTGCTTTTGTAGTTTGAAGTTTTGAGCGTGCTCGCGTAGTCCGCCGCGATTGTGACGGCAGTTTTGGCGTCGTTGTATGTGCGACTGATTGACGGCGCGATTAAAGTTTCGAGATTGACCTTGACGCCCAGAGATTTCAACGAGCTCTGAATTTTTTTCGCGGCATCCGTGAATGCTTGTGATTGCGTTTTAATCGTGTCGATTGTGCCTTGCTCGGAATTGACTTCCGTCGACAGATTGTTATACGCGGTGTTGAGAGTTTCGTATTGTGTCAAAGTGTCCGACATCTTTTCGTTGTTCATGAGCGACAGCGCACTGCTCACTATGAACCGCATAGCATCAACTTGCGCCGTTTGATAAGCGGTAATTATCGGAAGCAGCGTGCGAATATTAGCCACAACATTTTGCAAGACATCGACGCCGTTATCCGAATACTTGCCGAGTATCGATTTGACGACTTTGCTCTTGAGAGCCTTTTCGATGCCGCTGAAAATTTCTTCCGTAATGTCCTGCAAAGTGCCCGACAGCGTTGAGAAAATTTTTTTTGCTTTCTTCAGCTTTTTGGTCACGTCTCTGACGGTATCAGCGTCCACGCTTTGCAATTCTTCATCGAATTTGGCAACGAGCGCGCCGCCGAGTTTGTCAAAATTATTTTTTGCGGCTTGCAACAATTTATCGTCCGCCATAAAGATTCTCCTTTCTATCAATGAGGAATGAGGAATGAGGAATTATTTTGCGTCTCTTCATTCCTAATTCCTAATTCCTAATTATATTATAGCACAGTCGGCGGCGAAAATCTTTTTATGTTGACTTTAGCCGCGCTTTTGATTATCCTCAATGCGGGAGGGAAAGTCTTGGGCTTGAAGATAAAAATTTACCGTGCCTTGACGGGAACAACGATAAGAAATTTTGTTCAGCGCGTCGACAACTTTTGCGCAGAAAATTTGCCGACCTTCCGCAAGAAGATTTTTTTTCCGCTGAAGGCTTGGGCAAAAAGTGCGTTGCTAAAATTTTCAATGACGCGCGGAAAAAGTTCCGAGCAGGCTCTTAAACCGTGGAAAGTTTTTTCGCGAGAAAATTTTTCGCCGCTGGTGAGCGTAATCGTCCCAAATTTCAATCACGAGCCTTTCCTTCGCGAGAGACTTCAAACAATTTACGCGCAAACTTACAAAAATTTTGAAGTGATTCTGCTGGACGACGCTTCGACCGACTTAAGCCGCGAGATTCTGCGCGAATTCCAAAATCTTCACGCGGACAAGACACGAGTAATTTTCAACGAGAAAAATTCCGGCAGCGTCTTCAATCAGTGGCGCAAAGGTCTCGAGGCGGCTCATGGCGATTTGATTTGGATTGCCGAAAGTGACGACTTCAGCGCGGAAAATTTTTTGGCGGAACTGGTGAGTGCCTTTGCCGACGACGCGATTCAACTTGCTTTTTGCCGCACGGATTTTTTTCAAGACGGTCAAACGATTTTCACGACCGAACAATATCTTGCCGACTTGCCCGCCTTTGATTGGAAAAAAAAATTCGCCGTGACTGCCGCCGATTTTGTCGCGCAAGGTTTCGCGATTAAAAATATCATTCCGAACGTGAGCAGCGTTCTTTTCCGTCGCCCGAAAAATATTCGCGCCGAGATTGCCGAGCTGTGGCAGCAGATGAAACTTTGCGGCGATTGGGCATTTTATCTGGACATCATCAAAGGCGGTTGCGTTTATTATTCACCGCACGCCACGAATTTTTATCGCGTCCACAAAAACAGCACGTCGCTTGCCATTCAGCGTGAGCCGCGCTATTTCCATGAACACGAGCTTATTGCCGAATTTGTCGCGAAAAATTATCGTGTGCCCGCCGAAATTCACGAGGCTCACTTCCAAAAGCTTGAAGAACATTTTTTCGGTTACTATGGCGGCAAAAATTCCGAGGAGCTTGAAAAACTTTTCGACATGGAAAAAATTCTGTCCGTCGAACGCAAGCCGAATATTTTGATGAGCGTATTCTCGTTGACAATCGGCGGCGGCGAAACTTTCCCGTTGACGCTTGCCAATGAGTTGAGTCGCAAAGGTTTTGCCGTCACGGTGCTGGATTTTCAGATGGCAGACGATTTGCCCGAAGTGCGCAGGAAACTCGATGCTACGGTTCCGCTTGTCAAATTGAACAACACCGACGGACTTGCAACGATTGTTGAGCAGTTCAAGATTGACGTGATTCACACGCACCATGGCGCGGTTGACGAAGTGACAAGTTACGTTGTGGAAAACATTCCCGAATTGCGCCACGTCGTCACACTTCACGGCATGTACGAGGCAACAGACGAAGATTATCTGAAAAAAATTTTGGAGCGCGTGAAAAAATCTGTCAATGCGTTCGTTTACATTGCCGAAAAAAATTTGACGCCGTTCAAGCGAAACAACTTTGGCAACGAAAAAATTTTCCACAAAATCGGCAACGGACTCGACCTTGAGACGATTAATCCTGTGCCGCGCGCCGAACTCAATATTCCCGCCGATTCTTTTGTTGCGTGCGTGGTCAGTCGTGCCATTGCGCCAAAAGGTTGGCAGGCGGCGATTGAGGCAGTCAAACTTGCCAATAAAAATTCGCGTCGACGTATCGATTTGATTTTGGTCGGTGCGGGCGAAATGTACGACAAATTAAAAGACCACGTGGACGAATTCGTTCACATGGTCGGATTCAAAAGCAACGTTCGAGATTATTTGGCGACGGCGGATGTCGGACTTTTGCCCAGCGAATATGCCGGTGAAAGTTTTCCGTTGCTGATTATCGACAGTTTTTTTTCGGGACGCCCGGTCGTCAGCTCAAACCTTGGCGAAGTTCCCGCGATGGTTGAGGACGCAGGCATTGTCTTTGATTTGGTCAACGGAAAGGTGCCGATTCACACGCTCGCCGAAATTTTATGCACTCTTGCCAACGATCCCATTGCCTACGAAAAAATTCGCAGCCGTGTCGCCGATGTCGCCGAAAAATTTTCAATCGACAGCGTCGCCGAAAAATACATCGCGATTTACCAAAATGCGCCGTAAACTTTATTGGGACGCGTCAACCTTCCAAAAATCGTCGTCAAAGAAAATTTTTCCCGCGCTGATTTGGTGCGTCAAAAGTTCTTTCGCCTTGTTGAGCTGAAGATCGTCCGGCGTGTCCAATTTGAGGTCGTACATTTGATGCGGCGGCGCGGGCGATTTTATTTCAACGTCAGGTTCAATGCCGACACCATCAATGCTGCGACCGTTCGGCGTGTAATATCGTGCGATTGTGAGTTTAATGCCGTCGTTGTGCGCCATGGGAATTAACGTTTGCACGGAGCCTTTGCCGTAAGAAGTTTCGCCG
>CAMNPA010000031.1 GCA_946547205.1 uncultured Selenomonadales bacterium
TGCCATAAAAATTTCTCCCAGGGACTGTTGGTAAATTGCATTCGGCTCGTGATTGATTTTAATTTTTTAGGATCTACTTTTTCTTTGCTGCGCCCAAAGAAAAAGTAGCAAAAAGAAAGGGCGTTATCCCGCCTAACGTCGCATCACGCGACGTGGTCGGCGGCGGTCGACATCCCTGTCGACCGGGTCTGAATTCTTTTCAACGTGACTTTATCAACACGCTCTAAAGCTTGTCGTGATAAATCAGCTCCGCCATTTTTCGCACGGCTTCGGGATAGCGCAGACCGGGACTCAATAAAAATAAATCTTGCGGCAAAAAGTACAGGCGATTATTTTTGACGGCACCGATTGCTTGCCACGCGTCGTTCTCGGAAATTGCCTGCAACATGTTCGCTTTGATGTCGTCGATATTGCCCATGCTCGTCACGAAAATAATTTCGGGATTCTGCGCGGCGAGAGTTTCCATGCTGTAAGGTGCGGCGTCGGGATTTTTTTCAAGCGGCGTCATTCCGTCGGCAACGTTCTGCCAACCGAACATCTTGGCGATTGAACCGGCAATTGAGCCGTCAAGCTGAACCGTCAAGCCTTGCGCGGTGGAATGAAGAATTGCGACGCGAAGTTTATCTTTCGGCACACGTTCGACGACCGATTGAATTTCGTCGTTCATCTTTTGAATCAACGAATCCGCCGTTTGAATTTCTCCGCTCAATGTCGCGAACATTTTAATTGAACGTTTCACATCGTCATAAGTTTTCATTTCGACTACGAGCGCGGGAATTTTATTTTCGTCAAGCACGGGCAAAAGTTTTTCGTTCATGCCCTTGTTGATGATGACGAGGTCGGGCGCGCAGGCGATTAGTCGTTCCGTGTCGATTTGATAGACTTGACCGACGCTCGGAAGATTTTTTGCCCAATCCGGCATTTGATTTTTTGAATCGGGTCTTGCGACGACCACAGCTCCGACGGCGTGCAACGGCTCCAAAAATCCTGCACTGGTCACGGCAATTCGCGTGGGCTTCGTGGCGATTGAAACTGTTCTTTCCGCGTCGTCAGTGATTGTCGCGAAAATTTGTTGTTGCTGAACTTCAACGGGCGACGAAACTTTTTCATTGCCGCAACCGCTGAAAATCAGTCCGGCAATTAGAATCGCGCCGAAAAATTTTTTGCCAACCAAAACTTTTTTCCTCCAAAAAAAATGGGCGAATCGCCCTGTTGTCAACCGCACTGATGAAATTATTTCTTGTCCTTCTTGTCCTTCTTATCTTTCTTGTCCTTCTTGTCTTTCTTGTCCTTCTTGTCTTTCTTATCCTTCTTGTCTTTCTTGTCTTTCTGATTGTCGGTGCCGCTGTTGTCTTGGAAACTGGCGACTCCCGCGCGATAAGTGTCGATATAAATTTTGTCCTCAAGGTTGGCACTGATAAGCTGAATGCTTATGCAACGACCTTGCGGCGTGCGGAAGTATGTGAAGGCGTATTGTTTCTCGGCAATAAGTTCGCCGTCAAGTTCGCCGGTCTCTTTATTGAGCACTTGAATTTTGTCGGCAGTGACGGCGTAGACACCTTTATTTTTCTTCGTGATGTTCACCAAATCCGCGACGGCAAATCCACCGCTGTGCTTCATATTGAGCAAGTAATTGCCGATTGCAACCATGCTGCCCTTGTTGAAGTCGGGAACTTTCTTTGTGTCGAAGGCGTTGACTTGAATGACGTAGGCATATTGAATGTCGAAACCTTCGTTGATAAAGACGAGCATTTCGCCGCGACGTTCCGGCTCTTCCCAAGGATTTCTGACGACCGCCACAGGTTTAATCGGGCAAGTGATGGAGTATTCAAAGTCCTCGCTCGTGTAGACGTAAGGTCCTTGTTCTTCAGGAGTTTCTTCGGCAGGAGCTTCTTCAGCAAAAGCCGTCGTCGTAAGAATCATCATCAGCAACGCCGTCAAGAAAAAAATTTTACGCAAACCGTTTCACCTCGTTTAAATGTTGTGCCGATATTTTAACCGACGCGCCCGAAATATTCAAGGAAATTTCATTAAAAAGTTTTGGAGCTTTGTTAGACTGGCGCAGGGTGATTGATTTGACTTTGACGATTTTGATTGAGAACACGGCTCCCGAAAATTCCGGGCTCGTTGCGGAACACGGCTTGAGTTTTTTTGTTCAGACGCGGCGGAAAAAATTTTTGTTCGACTGCGGACACACGGGCGCGGCTTGGAAAAATGCTCAAGCTTTGAACGTCGACCTGTCAGCGATAAAAATTATTGCGCTTAGTCATTCGCATTACGACCACGCGGGCGGCTTCAAAAAACTTTTGGACTTCGCGCCGATTGAAACGATTATCACCGGCGAAAATTTTTGGGCGGAGAAATTTTCTCGCGACGATGTTGACGGCTTCAAGTATCGCGGCTGCGGCTTCGACGAAAAATTTTTGACGGCTCGCGGCATTGAGCAGAAAATTTGTCGCGACGTTCTCGCCGTTGATGATGACGCGTGGCTTGTCGGAAATTTCAAGCGGCGTTACGATTTCGAGACCATTGCGAAAAAATTTGTCTGCGGCGAAAAAAAAATGCCCGATGATTTCTCGGACGAAATTGTTTTGATTCTGCGCGGACTCGGCGGCTTGACGTTGGTGACGGCGTGCGCTCATTGCGGGATTTTGAACATTGTCGCCGACGTGCGCGAAAGATTTTCCATGCCGATTGTCAACGTGATTGGCGGACTTCATTTGATTGGCGCGACGACGGAAAGAATCACTCGCACGCTTGACGAGCTGAAAATTTTGGGCGTGAAGAAAATTTTTCCGTGTCACTGTTCCGGCGAAGAGTTCATGAATCTTTGCGGCAACAGACTTTCAAGCGGCTCCGTCGTTGCGATTGATTGACTACACGAGCAAATTCTGTTCGCGAAGATAATTTATAAAGGCGTCGAAAAGTTCTTCGTTGCGGGCGATGATGTCGTCTTCCGTGAAGTCGTCGTAAGTTTCGGCAAGAATGCGCAGTTCCAAGTTGAATGTGCCCGTTTTCTTGTCATCTCCGAGATAGAGAATTTTTTTATCCGCGAATGGATTGTTCGAGACCTTTTTGTTTATTTTTTCTTCCAACAAAACTTTGTTGCCCAATAATTCCAGCGCGTCAGGATTTTCGAGTTGTTTAAAATCTGCATGACGACTTTTAGCGTAAATGTGTTCGAGTTGCAATTTGCTTTCAAGCGGCGGCAAATTCTGCGCGGGATTTTGAAAAGTCCACCAAGCCAACATTGTCCGGGTTATGGGTTTTGTGTTGCTGAATTTCATTTCGCCGAGCCGACTGCGAACAAGACTTTCTTTTTGCCGATACTGTTCAAATTTAACAGAGTCGCCGTTGTAAATATTTTTGAACTCCAAAACAAACAGACGACGAATATTTTGCTTGCCCGAATCCAAAAGCGCATTCATCAAAATTAACGCCGTCATTTTATCCAGGAATTGGCAAAAATCTTCCTCGTCCAGCTCGCGCCAACTCATGAAATACAAAGATACAACATAACTCCATAAACTGTAAGGCGAATAACTTAGCACGTAAAGCCGTTTCAAAACTTGTAGCGAAAATCTTTCCTTGTTACGGCTGGCAACGTCGTCCCAAAACTGAGCCAAAGTCTCCAAATCCTCATAAACATCTTTATCATGCAAAAGCTCATAATTGTTTTCGGCATAAAAATCACGCTGGTCGCTGAAAGTATCGCTTATGCGTTCGTTGCGCTCAACCGCTCGTCGCGTCTTGGCGTAATACATATACCGCCTAAATAAATCGTCGACGGGCGTGCCTTTGCGCGGATGAAAATTTTTGTTGCACAGTGCCTCAAGCTCTTTCCAACGCTTAATGAATTTTTCCTTAGACTGTCTGCCGTCTCGTGAAAAAAATTTATAGAACTGCGCCTTGAAAATGTCGGCGTCGGAGAGCGGCATGCCTCTATCGTTGAGCGTCGTGAAAATTCTTAGCGCGGTATTCTGATTGTCAGCCTCAATCGGCAGGAGTATGCAGTTGTCCAGAATCCTCATAGGCAGATACGAAAAATCATTGGGATTATCATTTTTGAAAGCCGCAATCCAATTTTTGAACAGCTGATAATTGACGGAGTAATTGCTCGGATTCTTCGGTGTCGATTCGCCCGTCTCCAAAATTTTTTTGAACTCGGCAATGTCTTCGTCGGAAGCAACTTCAGATTTCAATTTGAGACTCGTCTTGTCGAGGTTACGGAACTTATCTGTGTTCCAAATACATTCCCCTATGCTCCTCAAAATATTTTCCTTGTTCTCGCAGTCAATGCCTTCAAACGCCGCATAAAAAGCGCGAAGCATGAGCAAGAAAGTTATAAGCCTCTGTTGCCCGTCGATAACTTCATTTTCGTAAGACGAATTTTCAAAAGTTAAAATTGTGCCGAGAAAATATCTGTCGTTGTCGTCGTTAAAGGCGTGGTCAAGCGGGAATGCAAAACTCAAAATATCATCCCAGAGCGTTTCGCATTGCTCGCGTTCCCACGAATACGGACGTTGATAATCTGGAATTAGAAACTTGGCGTCGCGATTGCCCAAAATTTGGCTGATAGTTTTTTGTTCGGCGTTTAGTTGCTTTGCCATTGATGAATCTCCTTACAAATTGAGAGCGAGAATTTTTGCCGTGATGTCGTCGAGTTGAGCCGCCGTCGGAACGTTGGCAATGCGAATCTTGTCCAAAATAATTTCGACGCCCGCCGCCTTGAGTTCGTCTTCAACGTAGCCGATACTTTGTCCGCCCCAACCGTAGCTGCCGAACGCAAAGCCTTTGTGATTCACGGGACGCAAACCTTTCAGATAGCACAGGAACGCGGCGATTGTCGGCATCATTTGATTGTTAATCGTCGGTGAGCCAACCGCCAAATATTTGCTCGTGAAAATGTCCGTGATGATGTCGCTTAGCGGCGTCGACTTGATGTCGTAGAACGCGGCGGGAATTTTTCTTGCGGCAAAAGCTTCAGTGATTGTCTGCGCAAGAATCTCCGTTGAATGCCACATCGAATCGAAGACGACAACCGCACGTTCCGAAACTTCGCCCGCACTCCACGATTTGTAGCAGTCCAAAATTTTTTCAATGTTCTTGCGCCAAATGACACCGTGACCCGTCGCGATAAGTTTGATTTCCAAATCGCCCAGAGCTTTCAAAGCCGTCTGCGCCTGTTTGCCGAACGGCATCAAAATGTTCGCGTAATACTTCTTCGCCTCGCGCAAAATCGTTTCCAAATCGTTCTCGTCGTCGAAACGCAGGGACGTTGCCAAATGTTGTCCGAACGCGTCGTTGCTGAACAAAATTTTTTCTTCGGGACAATACGTCACCATCGAATCGGGCCAATGCAACATCGGAGTCGGGACGAATTTCAGCGTGCGCTTGCCGATTGAAATTGAGTCGCCGGCTTTGACAGGACGATAATTCAATTTGCCGTAACGCGCCGTCAAACCCTTCAAGCCGCTGGGATTCGTCGTGATGATTTCGGCGTTCGGAGCAAGTGCCGCAATTTTTTTCAACGCGCCGCTGTGATCGGGCTCGACGTGACTTGAGACGACAATTTGAATCTGCGCGGGCTCGACGACGGAAGAAATTCTGCTGATGAGTTCGTCTGTGAAAGTGACCTTCGCGGTATCGATGAGCGTAATTTTCTCGTCAAGAATCAGATAAGCGTTGTAAGTTGAGCCGCGCGAAGTTTCGTAGCCGTGAAAGTTGCGCATCGACCAATCGACCGCGCCCGTCCAAAAAATATTCTCGCTGATTTCAATCGCCTTGCTGTTGTTCATGACAATTCCTCCCGAAATTTTTTTCGTAAAGTTTATCACAGCTGCCGTGTCTTTACAAATTCGCCGTCCGTGTGAAATAATAACGCCAAAAATTTTTTCAAGGAGCTGATGACGACGTGACAAAATTTTTTGAACACCTGCTGAACGTTCTGCGCGGCGACGACAGATTTTTTTCCGTCGACGGAATTTTATTGCGCAATGCCGTTTACGAATCAGCGATGCGCATGGACGAAAAACTTCTGCGACTGTTGCTCAACGACGACTTCACTCGCGAAAAATTTTTTGCTGACATTGACGGCGTGAAAATTTTCGACAAGCTCGCCTTTGCATGGACAATCAACAATCGTCAATTCCTGCCCGACAGCTACACGCGCTATGCAAACAAAATCGGGCTTGCCGACGAACGCGACAATTTCATTTCCGCAACCGGCAACGTCTCGCTCGTCTTCCCGTACAAAGATTGCGTCCTTGAAGGCGGACAGACTTCCGACACTCAAAAACGCAACGAAATTTTTTACAACGCTCTGCTCGCTCACGATGATATTGACCGACTGCTTGAGCCGAAAGTTTTTGTCAACGCAACTCGCTACTCTGCCGACGACGTTCAACCTGCCGAAAATTTTTCCGACGCCGACAATCTCATCGTCAAGGGCAACAATCTGCTCGTGCTCGCATCGCTGACAAAAAAATTCGCCGGCAAAGTCAAATGCATTTACATCGACCCGCCTTATAACACAGGCTCCGACAGCTTCGGCTACAACGACCGCTTCAATCACAGCACGTGGCTCACGTTCATGAAGAATCGCCTCGATTTCGCACGCAAACTTTTGAGCAACGACGGTTCCATTTGGATTTCCATTGACGACGACGAAGGGCATTACCTCAAAGTTTTGTGCGATGAAATTTTTGGGCGCGATAATTTTGTTGCAACCGTCGTTTGGGAAAAAAAATATTCTCCGCAAAACGATGCAACGTGGCTCTCCGACAGTCACGATTTCATTTTGGTTTATGCGAAGAATAAATCTGTTTGGCGACCGAATCTTTTGCCGCGCACCGACGAAATGAACGCCCGCTATAAAAATCCCGACAACGATCCTCGCGGCGCGTGGACTCCAGATAATTTTTCTGCAAAGACTTACAGCAAAAGCGGCGATTATCCGATAACGACACCGAGCGGCAGAGTTGTTTATCCGCCGAAAACTCGTGCGTGGATTACCAATCAAAAACGTTTTCAAGAATTGGTTGCTGATAATAGAATTTATTTTGGCAAAGACGGCAACGGCGTTCCTGCGATTAAAAGATTTTTGGCGGAAGTCAAGCAAGGTTCAGTTTGCAAAACAATTTGGACACGTGATGAAGTTGGTGACAATCGGGAAGGTAAGCGCGAACTTTTGAATTTAAATTTGATTTTTGCGACGCCGAAGCCCGAACGTTTGCTTGAGCGAATATTGACGTTGGCGACGGTTGAAGGCGATTTGGTATTGGATTATCACATTGGCAGCGGCACGACGGCGGCAGTTGCTCACAAGATGCGGCGGCGATATATCGGCGTGGAGCAAATGGACTACGTTGAGACTTTGACGGTTGAGCGGCTGAAAAAAGTCATCGGCGGCGAACAAGGCGGCATCAGTCAAAAAATCGGTTGGAAAGGCGGCGGCTCGTTCGTCTACTGCGAACTTGCCAAACAGAATCAAAAATTCGTCGACGCGATAGAATCCGCAACCGACGACTCGACGTTGAACGAAATTTATAGGCAGATGATTGATACGGGCTTCATAAGTCACAAAGTCGATCCCGCGCAGATTGATTCGACTGCCGACGAATTTGGCGCATTGAGTTTGAACGACCGTAAAAAATTCTTGATGGCGTTGCTCGATAAAAATTTGCTGTATGTGAATCTTTGCGACATAGACGACGCGGAATTTGCCGTTGCCGACGCCGATAAACAGTTCACTAGAAATTTTTACTTCAACAACGATATTACAAGCCCGCCGACCGCCAGAGCGAGTGCTCCGAAGCCGACGACCGCCGTGACTGTAAGGCTGTGAATTTGATTGCTTAGGCTGTCGAACTTTGAATCAATCCGTGCATTTATCTGCCGAATGTCTTCGCGTTGCTGTTGAAGTTCCTGCATGAAGATTGCAAACTTAGCATCCTGTAATGCCAACTTGGTCTGCACTTCCGCGTTAAATTTTTCTTGTTCAGTCATTTCAATTACCACCTTTCACTTCAACGACGTTATCAGCAAAGCACCCAGCGCGATAATCATTCCGCCGACGCCTATCATCGTTTGCCGCCATGTGTCGTTAATCTGTTTGCCGAGCGAATCAATTTTATCGTTCAGCCGCCGAATGTCCTCGCGTTGCTCTCTCAATTCCTGTACAGTCATTGAAAATCTTGTATCTTGCAGAGATGTTTTCAGCCGCAACTCTGCGTTAATCTTATCTTGTTCAGTCATTTTAATTACCACCTTTCATTTCAATGCCGAGACTGCCGCGAATACTATTGCGCCGAAGCCGACCACAGCCGCGATGACCATGTTTTGAATTTTGTCGCCGAGCCTGTCGATTTTTGCCTCCAGAGCTTTCACGTATGCACTGTGTTGAGCTTGAGCGGCGTCTTGCCTGTCCTGCACACGCCTGATGTCTTCGCGTTGTTGCTTAAGCTCTTCCATGACCAGTTCAAACTTAACATCTTGCTTGGCTAAGCGTATATGCACTTCCGCGTTAAATTTTTCTTGTTCAGTCATTTCAATTACCGCCTTTCACTTCAACGCCGTTATCAGTAAGGCTCCCAGCGCGATAATCATTCCGCCGACTCCTATCATCGTTTGTTTCCACGTGTCGTTAATCTGTTTTGTCAGTGAATCAAATTTTGCGTCGATAGCCTTCATGTCAGCATCGTGTTTTTCGTTCATCCGTCTGATGTCTTCGCGTTGCTCTTTAAGTTCATGCATGAACAGTTCAAACTTAGC